>DAOTTT010000001.1:0-6023 GCA_034437635.1 Anaerolineae bacterium
GTGGGCGCTGCCCATCGCAAAGTCGGGGCCGTTGGCGGTCGTTGTTATGGGCGTTGTCGTCGTTGCGACTTTGAGCTTGAACACGAACGCCAATGTCGTTATCGTCGGAACGGTACCCGCTGGCCCGCCTATGCCCACACTGCCCATGTTCGACCTTAATACATGGCAGTTACTTCTGCCCTCTGCTTTGACCATCGCTTTGATTGGCTATATGGAAAGTATATCTGTAGCGAAGTCTCTCGCCAGTAAACGACGGCAAAAGGTCGATGCTAATCAGGAGTTGGTCGCTATTGGTGCGGCGAACTTAGGCGCGGCGTTTACTGGGGCTTACCCGGTGGCTGGGGGTATTGGCCGTTCCGCTGTGAACTTTTCCGCCGGGGCGAATACCGGCTTAGCGTCGATCATCACAGCATTTTTGATGTTGCTGACGGTCATCTTCCTTACGCCGTTATTTTATCATCTGCCGCAGGCGGTCTTAGCGGCGATTATCATTGTGGCTGTCATGGGCTTGTTTGATGCGTCGGTTTTTGCCAATACATGGCGTTATAGCCAGAGCGATGCGGCAACGCTAGGGATTACCTTCTTTGCGGTGCTGTTCATCAGCGTGGAAATTGGCATCTTGCTCGGTATCGCCGCTGGTATTGGCCTGTATCTTTATCGGACGAGCCGCCCGCATGTTGCGGTTATCGGTCGCGTCGGAGATACAGAGCATTTTCGTAACATTGAGCGGCACGATGTCGAGACTTATGATGGGGTGGTCGCGCTTCGCGTCGATGAGAGTTTGTACTTCCCTAATGCACAATATCTAGAAAGTGTGATCCTTGCCCTTGTTGCTGATGATCCGACTATCGATCATTTTGTGCTGGTCTGTAGTGCCGTGAATTATATTGACACAAGCGCGTTAGACGTTCTCGAAACTTTGATTGTCGAACTCCGCGAGGCACACGTTAACTTCTACTTGGCTGAGGTCAAAGGCCCGGTGATGGATAAACTCCGTGCGATCGGCTTTATCGATCACCTGGGCGAAGATCATGTGTTCCTCAGCACACATCGCGCTATCGAGCGCCTAACGCGGTAAAATCGCGCCGTCTTCGATATGGTCTACCGCCTCTGTATTTCCTGTAGTCATTTCAACAACAAGTTGTTCAAGTTGATTTTCTAATTGCCGCAGAATGAGACATCTTCCATGATGTAGGTGGTCATACCATCAAACCGCTTACTGATATTCGATACGTGCAACATACCGTTACCTCCCTGAGAAAATCAAAAACGCCACCGGGGTTATCCGATGGCGTAGGACATGCAAATGCTGAATTACGAATCACAAGATCGGTTGGAACCCTCCATAAGCCCGTTTATGTGATCGTGTCGAACATTGCCTAACTTTCTACTTGGTTAATAATCATCTTGGGGGCACAATGGGTCATTTGTCGCCAAGACAACTTTACAATAGGTGATAACGGATACTTTGTCAAGCTATTCGTAATGCTCAATACGACGCTTGATGTCCATCACAAAAGCATCGGCTGTTGCACCATCCAGGATGCGATGGTCAAAGCTGAAACTGACGAATGCACACGGACGGATCGCAATAGCATCATTGATGACTTTAACGCGCTTTTCAATGACACCAATCCCCAAGATGCCGACTTGTGGCTGATTGATAATTGGCGTGCCGATCAAACTGCCGGATGCGCCATGATTGGTGATGCTGAACGACCCATTGCGTAGTTCATCCGACTTGATGCGGTTACTCCGTGCGCGTTCGGCAAAGTCATTTACGGCGCGGGCTAAACCGAATAGGTTGAGTGTATCTGCATTACGGATTACCGGGACAAGCAAGCCTTTATCCACAGCCACAGCGATGCCCATATGAATATCGCGCTTGAGCAGAACACCATCGTCTGTCCAACTCGCGTTGACCATTGGGTGCTTCTTGAGCGCCTCAACTGTCGCTTGAATGAGATACGGCATATAAGTAAGTTTAACGCCATCCCGCTGGAACTGCGCTTTATGTGCGGCACGGTGTGCGGCTACCGCGCTGTAATCAAACTCGAAGACGGTGGTCACATGGGGGCTGGTGGCTTTACTCATCACCATATGCTCCGCGATGGCGCGGCGCATACCGGTGAGCGGCACGATCTCACCTTCACTAGGGTCAACTTTCGGCGGCGGGTTAGTTTGCACCGGGCGCGTTGGTGTGGGCTTGGGTGTTGTTGCGGTTTTGGGAACATCGGCGGTTTCCATGTACGCCAAGACATCACGCTTGGTGATGCGTCCATCGCGCCCAGTACCTTTGATCTTGGTAATGTCCAGGTCATGCTCTTGCACCATACGCGCTACAACTGGGCTAAAGCGGATGCCGTCAACTTCACGCGGCGCTGATGACGGTTGATCGATGCCATTGGTATATGTTTGGGGTGCGGCGGCCATTTGTGCGACTGGCTCTCGCTTAGGCGCTTCTTTGGGCGTTGGTGGGGTTGGTTGTTCCCCGGCCTCCCCAATGACGGCTAGCACATCGCCGACTTCTACCGTTGTGCCTTCATCAACTATAATTTGAAGCAGCGTTCCGGCGACTTCTGCGTTAATTTCAACGGTGACTTTATCCGTTTCAACCTCAAGGACGGCTTCGTCTTCTTCGATGACATCGCCCTCCTTTTTAAGCCAGGTGACGACGGTGCCTTCGATCACACCTTCACCCATTTCTGGCATAATAATATTGGTAGGCATCAAAAAACTCCCCAGTAGTTGATATAAATTTGAGTCAAAATCAAAGAAAAGCCAGGGACAAACCCCGGCTGGTTGGTTTAAACGTTGGGTTTACCGAAGAACAAGGGGTATTGCTCTGGATCAGCCTCGTTCATCATGTCGTAGATGACTTCAAATATGGTCTCTTTATTCGGTTTGGAGAAGTAATCGCCATCGGTGCCATATGCTGGACGATGCTCTTGGCCGGATAGTGTGCGCGGCTGCGAGTCTAGCCAATGGTAGCCCCCTTGCACTTCTAGCACTTGTTGGAGCATGTAGGCGGTTGTTCCGCCAGGGACATCTTCATCGACAACGATAATGCGATTGGTCTTCTTGAGTGACTCCACAATTTGCCCGTTAACATCAAACGGCAGAAGTGATTGCACGTCGATGACTTCAACCTCTACGCCGACTTCGGCGAGTATCTTGGCGGTTTGCATGGCGATGCCACACATTGCGCCGTAAGTGACTAGGGTCACATCATGTCCTTCGCGGAGTGTTTCCGGCACGCCTAGCGGGACGGTCATTTCATTTAGATTATCCGGCAGGCGTTCTTTTTTGCGGTATCCGTTGAGGACTTCGACCACTAGACCGGGGTCATCGCCCTGGAGCAGGGTGTTATAAAACCCTACCGCCCGCACCATGTCGCGTGGAACGAGTACATTAACGCCGCGCACCATGTTCAAGATGCTGCCCATCAAAGACCCGGAGTGCCAGATACCTTCTAAGCGGTGGCCGCGTGTGCGGATGATGACAGGGGCTTTTTGGCCGCCTGCTGTGCGCCAGTGTAAGGTTGCCAAGTCGTCTGACATGGTTTGGATCGCATAGAGAATGTAATCTAGGTATTGAATCTCTGCGATGGGGCGTAGGCCGCGTAAGGCCATGCCGATAGCTTGACCCAAGATGGTCGTCTCACGGATGCCGGTATCAGACACGCGCAGATCGCCATATTTGGCTTGTAGCCCGGCCATTGTTTGATTCACACCGCCGAGATAGCCGACATCTTCGCCGAAAGCGATCACACGCGGATCACGGGCGAACATATCATCAAAATAGGTGTTGAGTACCTCAAAGCCGTTAACGATGGGTGCATCTGTGTTGTACTGCGGCGCGATAGTTTGCACGCGGCGCGGTGACCCATCGCTCTCGCTGTAAACGTGCGTGCTAAATAAGCGTTGATAGTCCTTTAGCTTTTGCTCGCGCCATGTGATGAGTGTCTCTCTGCCGGGGAGGTTCGGCTCGTTCCGCGTGAGTTTGAGCGTCTCAAAAATGGCTTCTAAAATGTCTTTACGCTTAGGATAGCGTGGGCGCGTTATGCGGGTGACAACTTCTGCTAATTTGTCTGCTTCTTGCGCGTAAGAGGCAATTTCTTCGATGACTTCTTTGACCTCGTCGCGGTCGCCTGTGATGGAAGCGACGAACGCCTTCCATGCGGCGCGTTGCTCGTTGCGGACATACTGGCTTTCTTCTACTTCGAGCTTATCGAGATAACGTTCACTGGTTACGCCTTCGCGGATCATCCATTCGCGCATTTGGATCAAGCAATCATATTGCTTTTCCCATTCAAGGCGTTCTTCGCTTTTATAGCGCTCGTGGCTACCAGATGTTGAGTGACCTTGCGGTTGTGTGACTTCCGTAACATGGATAATCGCCGGGATGTGGTTGGCGCGGGCGGTCTGTGCGGCATGATAGTATGCTTTGACCAATGCGGCGAAATCCCATGCGGGTACGGTGTAAATGTCAAAGCCGTTGCTATCCCCTTCGCGCTGGAAGCCGGAGAGCAACGCGGAGAGATCCTGCTTGACCATCGCGTGATCGTTGGTGACGGAAATTCCATAGTCATCATCCCAAATGCTGATAATCGCCGGGGAGCGCAGCACACCGATTGCATTGATGGTTTCCCAGAACATCCCCTCAGCGGTGCTGGCGTTGCCGATCGTGCCGAAGGCGACTTCGTTGCCGTTTTTGGAGAAGGTCGTCAAGTCTTTGAGTTCGTCAATGTCACGATACAACCGCGACGCATAAGCCAAGCCGACTAAGCGCGGCATTTGCCCGGCAGTGGGTGAAATGTCAGCGGCGGTGTTGTGCTGCGCCGTGAGGTCGCGCCAAGAGCCATCAGGGTTAAGGCTGCGGGTGACGAAGTGAGCGTTCATCATGCGTCCACCGGAGGCTGGCTCGTGTTCTAAATCAGCATGAGCATAAAGTTGAGCGAAGAAGGTGCGCACGGTGATTTCACCCAGGGCGAGCATGATCGTTTGGTCGCGGTAATATCCACTGCGGAAGTCGCCCTTATCAAAAGCGTGGGCTAAGGCGATCTGTGGCACTTCTTTGCCGTCGCCAAAAATCCCGAATTTCGCTCGTCCGCTGAGAACTTCTTGCCGTCCAAGCAAACTTATCTGACGGCTGCGATAAGCCATGCGGTAATCTTGGACGATTTGCTCAGGTTTGAGTAAATCGAAAAGGTCAAGTGAGTTGAGATCAAAATTTGGGATGTTAAGGCCCATGTGGTTTCTCCTGTAAAATCTAATTTTTCTCTACTAGGTCGGTAAAAACTTTGACTGGATCACCCAGATGGTCAAGCAGGCGTTGGACTGCTAAATCAGCGTCATTTTGTTTACAGGCTTCTAGGATAGCGCGATGCTGTTCCTGCGACTCGGCGAGATAATCACGGTCGAGATAATTGTGTAGTAAATAGCGGGCGACGTTGTTATACATCGTCTGGACGGTTGTTGTCAGGCGGGGCAGGTTAGCGGGTGCATACATCGCAGAGTGGAACGCCCAGTTTAATTCTGCCCATTTGGACATATCCGTTTCGTGGTCAATGGCATGTAGGATACGATCCATCTTATGAAAATCGGCATCCGTTAATAGGGGGATAGCACGGCGTAAAGCGATAGGCTCTAGCGCGATCCGAATTGTGTAGATCTCAGAAATTTCGTTATAAGATAAGCGCGAAACCGTCGCGCCACGACTGGGGATTAACCGGACAAGCCCTTCGGCCTGTAGTTGGACAAGTGCCTCGCGCACCGGGATTTTGCTCACGTTAAATTCGCCAGCAATTTCATCTTGTTTGAGCGATTGCCCGCTACTGAGTTTGCCTTGCAAAATAGCACTGCGCAGCGCATCAGCGACGAGTTCGGCGGTGTTTTTTGTCTGTTGTATTTCCCCAATACCTAATCCCATAAGATTTCCTTGAAACTATCACGTTTTTCTCATTATATCATATAATCGTATACGATTTGACGATAAATACAAAAAATCGTCTATAATGTCGC
>DAOTTT010000002.1:0-3417 GCA_034437635.1 Anaerolineae bacterium
CCAAAATTATCCATTTCCCCCCTATATCCCGACTTATGTATAACTGTGAACCCTCATAGAGAGTGACTTACAAAAGCGTTTTTCTCCCCCTCTCCCAGTGCTGAAGGCCCGTTCGGGAGAGGGGGCGGGGGCAAAGGTATCACCACATCACGAAGCGTTTATTCTCTGGAAAAGCCTAAAAACTCATAACGACTTACCGTGCATTGTGTTTTGTTGTTTCTTTACGCTGAAGAAGGTAAACTCTTACTATCATGAGTGATATAAGACAAACGCTGACGCGCACCAAAGCAGGCCGTCGGTTTATGGGTTTCATGCGGACAATCAACCAAGGTGACAACGAAGCGATTGCCCAATTAGTCACCGATGCGATTGACGAAACCGCCTTAGAAGCCCATAACCCGGAAATTTGGGCGGCGCAGTTGCAGTATATTCATGCCATGAGCGAAGGCTTACGGGCAGTCAACGTTATCGCAGAGGATGAGTACCGGGTTGTGGTGTTGATGCAAGCCCACAAAAACAACCGGATGCACATTGTTGACATGGCGGTTTCCGAAGACTACCCCCACAAAGTCTTACAGTTTATCCAAAGATTAGCGGATGAGTAACCACGATGCAGCAGAAAAGCAAAACCTTCAAAGTGACCCGTGCCGGGCGCAAATACTTGACGTTTTTAGAGGCATTTAACAGCGGTAGTCCGAAGATTATGCTGGCGTACTTGGAACGGCATCTTGACCCGTTCACATTTACGGAAGAAGAGCTTGACCGCTTTATGCAATGGTATGCCAAGACCTATTCCCGCACGGGGGGCTTTCGCATTCACCGTAATTACTTATCCGAAGAATACTACGTGATCTTGATCGTGCAGGCCATCAAGACGGGCAATAGCTACCTGCACAAGCTCAAAATCACTGAAGAAGATCCCTTCTTAATCACGGAGTTCAACGCGCACACCCGCGAAGACGAGTAAAAAACATCTGCCATACTGCCAGCCACACAGACCACAAACGTGGTCTGTTTTGATTTACGGTAAACACATCGACAAGCCAAGCAAGAAAGGCAAACGCATGTGAACCATACCGTAAAATCGCTGGAAGCCGGGCGCATAGGCGGCTATCTCATTGCCTGGGGAGATACCGCGCAACGCGACTTGGAAGGCGAATTCTTCACGCCGGAGACGGAGCTTGGCCTAACGTGGTACGACCAACGCCCTATGCTCTATCATCACGGGCTGGACAACACCATGAAGGCCAGCGTCATCGGCGTGATCGACACCTTGTACATGGACGAAATCGGTGTCTGGGCGGAAGGCCAGCTTGATCTCCGCCGCGATTACGTGCAGACGGTGCAACGCTTGGTGCGCAAGGGCGTGCTGAATTGGTCATCGGGCAGTCTGCCGCATCTCGTGGATGTGGCGGTGGACGGCGAGATTAAGCGATGGCCGATTGTAGAGGGCAGCCTTACGCCGACCCCGGCAGAACCGCGCCGCACCAATGTGAACGTCATCAAGAGCGCCTATGCCGCGCTCGGCTTGCAGACCACACAATTGAACTTAGAAGGAGATATGATGGAAACTACGACCAAACGTTTACCCTTGCGTGATGCAGACGACGCACGCAAGACCCCGCGCATCACCGTGAGCAGTCCTTTCGACTCGCTCGAAGCCCTGGATATGGTGCATGGCTACGTGATGCTACGCTCGGCTAAGAGCTTCCAGGGGGTGAGCGAACGCTATGCCAACGCCCTGATGCACAAGATCGAGCGCGAGAGCCTGCCCGTCGGTGAGGTCAACGGCACAAAAACCGTCACCGGCGACCTAAACGCGACCATTGTCACCGGGTACGGCGACGACTGGGTGCCGGATATGTGGAGCCGTGAGATTTGGCGACGCGCCCGGCAAGATAACGTGATCCTGCCGCTTTTCCGTGCGATTGAGATGCCGTCCAACCCGTTTGAACTGCCTATCGATGGCAACGACCCGACGGTGTACTATGTGCCGGAGACCAAAGACGAGAGTCAACTGACGCTAGGCGCGGGTAATCCCATCCCGGATAGCAAATTCGGCAGTGGCAAGGTGCAGTTGAAAGCGTCTAAGCTGGCGCTGCGTGTCGGCTTCAGCGCGGAACTGGTGGAAGATGCCATCATCCCGGTGCTGAATTTGTACCGTGAACAGGCCATGCGTGCCATCACCGATAGCATTGACGATGTGCTGCTCAATGGGGATACGGATAACCTGTCGAACATCAACACAAACGGCACCCCGCTGTCGACTGATCGGTATCTGGCGCTGGATGGATTGCGTAAGCAGGTGTTGGTGAATAATACCAGCCTGAGCAGCGCCTTTGGCGGCGGCACACTCGCCCTGAGCGACCTCCGCACGACGCGCTTCTCACTGCCGGATCGCCAATCGACGCGCCCCAACGATCTCGCGTGGATCGTAGACGGCGGCACTTACGCTAAGGTACTGGGCTTTTCCGAATTTTTGACGATGGACAAGGCCGGGCCGTTGGCGACAGCCCGCACCGGGCAGATCGGCATGATGGACGGTGCGCCGGTGTTCGTCAGTGCGCAGATGCCGCAGACCAGCAGCACCGGGCAGGTCGGTGTGACCAACGATAAGGGCACGGCCTTGTGCGTCTTCCGCCCTGGTTGGATGGTGGGGTATCGTCGGCGCATTGCCGTTGATGTGAGCTACCTGCCGTATTACGATAGCTATCAACTGACGGCGACGGTGCGTTTGGCCTTCGCGCCGATGGATAACAAATCCGCTGCGGCCTTGTATAACATCTAGGCGGATAGGCTGCTATAAAAATGACCGCTCCGGTGTCCGTGCCGGGGCGGTTTTTTGTGTCGATCAGCCAATATCCGTCGTGGTGGGTTCGATGCGCGGCGCGTCGTTTTCCGCATGACGAAAGCGTGAGATGGCCTCATAGACGACTTTCCGCGCCCGGTTGATGCCGCCAAGTGGACGGTGTGCGGGTAAGCTGTGCCAAGGCGTGAATGAGAGGTTCTCGCCGTAGGTGTCTTGTTCGGGCGTGTCGAATGTCTGTGCGGGGATGTGGATGGTCGCTACCTTGGTAAAGGGTGATGTCCATTCTTTGCGGGCATCTTCAATCGGCATTTTGCCCGCGTCCGTCTGCGGCTGCACGCAGAAGTCAAATGTCGCGTCCTGTGTAGCCAGATGGTCGCGCAGGCGATCCCGCAGGAAGTTGTCCCCATTGCCGCTGTTGGTCACGCTGGGGGTGCGTGGGATAGCCGTATATTTGACGGCTTGCCCATCACCGAGCAGATAGGGCACCATGCTCCAAAATTGCTGTGTGAGCAGATTATCGCACTTTTGCTGAGACGCGATCAGCAGGTACAGCCCCCGTAAGCGCAGATGAAACGGATTGAAGAAAAACGCCAACAGCTTAAGCAGGT
>DAOTTT010000003.1:0-4255 GCA_034437635.1 Anaerolineae bacterium
GAGATTGCGCCGGGTCGTTGAGCGCGGCTAACACGCTCGGGTCAGCGGCTTGTACTGCGGTCAACAGCGTTGTGAACTGCGGCGGTTGCGCAGTGCTGGCATTGATGACGAGATCAGCGATGGTCAGCGCGTCGTCCTCTTCAACGGCAGGTGCAGCGTCTTCGACTGCTGGCATCATATATGATGCAACCGCGACAGACGGCGCATCCGGCGTACCGATCGCAGCGACAAAGTAGAATGTGCCAGCGGCGGCTTCAAAACCGGGGGCGCTCAGGATAACTGGTTCGGCGCTGCCGTCCGGCGTGATGGTCAGGTCGTAGCTCCCTGCGGGAACATCAATGGCGAAAGCGCCATCATTGTTGCCAACGGTACCTGGGAATGCCAAGCCATCGACCACAACGCTGCCACCGGCGCGGACATCGACAATCGGCGCACCTTCGATAGCGTGGAAAGTGGTAATACGGGCTTGGCCGTCCGCCAGGCCGCTGTAATCGTCAATGACGACTTGCGGGAATAGCGTACCGGCTTCCAGAGAACCGACAGCGGCGACCGTGTAGAACGATCCCGCGTTAAATGTAAGGTCTGCCGGGCCGATTACCGCTTCCTCTGCGGAAGTCCCTGCGGCGGCGACAGCAATTGTGTACGTACCGGCATCCAAACCGGCAAACTCAGTAATCGTGCCGAATTCGACACTTTCAAAGGCAACTTCACCATTCACATACACATCAACAGCCGGGGCATCCGGCGAGAAGTGTGCGATACGAACGTTGGTGCCATTTTCCTGCGCTGATACCAGCATAGAGGCCAGCAACAGCACCATAACTAACCCCGTAACGAGGCCAACTAAGGCACGGATACGTCTCATTAAAAGAACTCCTTGTGTGTGGTAGTCAAAAAACGCTGTCAAATATAAATTTTAGTCCAGTTATAATTGTGTTTTTACGTAATAAGGTAAAGATTAGATTTTTATGAATACTGGATAAGCACCGTACTGGTGTTGACAATCTGCTGGTTTGCTTGCATAGTAGCCAGCATTTATGACCGATGTAAGGAAAAGGCCATGAGCGCCAAGCGTAAAACCACAGTCGCCGTGATCTTCGGCGGTCGCAGCGTTGAGCATGACGTGAGCGTGGTCACCGGCCACCAGATCATACAGGCATTCGACAAACAACGCTACGAAATCGTCCCGATTTACATCTCAAGAGAAGGCCGTTGGTACACAGGCGACCCCCTGCTTGAGCTAAAGAACTTCCAAGATGAGGTAATTAGCTATAAGGGTGTATCAGATGCCATCCTGTCGCCAAGCGTTCAACATCACGGCATCATCATTAACCCGGTTGTAGGCCGTTTACAAAAGAACGAGATCAAGCGCATTGACGTTGCCTTCCCTGCGATACATGGCTCGCATGGCGAAGACGGCACGCTCCAGGGCTTACTGGAAATGGCCGATATTCCCTATGTCGGCTGTAACGTCTTGGCCTCCGCGCTTGCCAATGACAAAGCGATGACTAAGCGCATCCTGCAACAACACGGAATGCCCGTCATACCCGGCCTGAACTTCAGCCGTGAGGATTGGCTCAACGAGCGCGAAACCGTCATCGCACAACTTGTGGACACAATCGGCTATCCAGCATTTGTCAAACCAGCCACGCTTGGCTCTAGCATTGGCGTTGCACGAGCAAATAATGAAGATACATTGACAATGGCTATCGACATCGCCGCCAGCTTTGACCGCCGTTTTATCGTGGAAAAAGCCCTCGTTAACGCCGACGAGATCAACTGCGCCGTGATGGGTTATGGCGACGCGATCACGGTATCCGTTTTGGAGCAGCCCGTCAGTTGGGAGGACTTCCTGACTTATGAGGAAAAATACATGCGTGGTAGTGGCGGCATGAAGAGCGCCGAGCGCGTCATCCCGGCCCCCATTGATGACAGCGTCAACGAACGGATTACCGCCCTAGCAAAATCAACGTTTAAGGCCATTGATGGTCATGGTCTTGCCCGCATTGACTTCTTATATAATGAGGCCAATGATGCCGTTTACGTCAATGAGATTAACACCATACCGGGGTCATTGGCGTTTTACCTGTGGCAAGAAATCGGCCTCTCGCAATCCGACGTGGTCGATAAGCTAGTAGGCATCGCCCAAGATGCCTACGCGGATAAACGCCGCAACACCTATAACTACCGCACCAGCTTGATTGAACTCACCGCAGCGCGGGGACTCAAAGGGGCCAAAGGCACGAAAAAAGCTGCACGATCTAACTAAAACGAAAAAGCCCTCAATCAAAACATGAGGGCTTTTTTATTACGCTTAAATGCGTTTAATCACCATGATCGTGATCGTCATGATGGCTGTTATCATCCATTGTGCCAGCAGCACGCACCCAAGGGTTAATCACACTGATTGAACCCGCTTCGATTGTCGTTTCCGGCACATCAACCGGGAGTTCAACGACCGGCACTTGCAGATCAACCGTTAAACCACTCTCAAAGTTCAGGGTCAAGTCGATGGTATCACCGGGGTTGAGGTTGCGCGTCAGGTCAATGAGCATGACATGATACCCACCCTGCCGCAGTGTCGCTTCTCCACCCGCTGACACTGTGATACCGCTCACCTGGTTCATGCGCATGACATCGTTTTCATCGATGACCGACTCGTGAATTTCAACGACATTAGCTGCGTCGGTCGCTGCCGCTACGAGCGTATCGTCTGCATCACCATTATTAGCGATGACCATATACGCCGCGCTAACGGCACCGCCCATCATCATGTCACCATGATCGGACATTATAGGCTCGCCCATGACGACTTCGCCGCCTAGCGCCGTGACAATCGTCGTCACGTTATAGGTGATGAAATCCGCATATGTCGGCGTGGGGCCGTCTGCCGCACTCAAAGAGCCTGTGTAGAGTATCGCGACATCAACGCCTGTTTCCGCAGCGATTTGATCGACCAATTGCGGTGAAACGGTGTTCTCTGCAAAAATCGCAGGAACGCCAGTATCATTTACTGCTTCGACCAACACGGCCAAATCCGCCGCGCTGACATCACCCAAGGTTGAGCCACCGGGCACAATCGCCGCGACCAAATTAAAGTCTGTCGGGGTCGTCAAATAGCCAAATGACAGGTGATTGCTGATTAAAACGCGGTTTTCCTGTGGGATGGTCTCTAAACTAGCATAAGTCATATTCGCCAATGGCGCGATAGTCTCGACATAAGCATCAGCGTTCGCCGCGTAAATATCGGCGTTGGCCGGGTCTAATGCGCTCAATGTATCGCGGATGGTGTACGTCCACAGCACCACATTATGCGGATCCATCCACAAATGCGGGTCACATGCACCGTGTTCATGGTCATGGTCGCCTTCATCGTCGTGATCGTGCGCCACATCTTCGCAATCCTCATAGTGGATCGTGCCAGCAAAGCTGCTCGGTGTGTGCCCGAAAACATCCTCTAAAGACTTCATCGCATCATGGCATGGATCATTCATCATGTGGTCGTCGTCACCTTCGTGACTATGGTCGTCGTCACCTTCGTGACTATGGTCGTCGTGGGCCTGAGGTTCAAATTCTCTCACGGGCACACAAGACGATACAACAACATGATTGATCTCGTCACCCTGCGCTTCTATGACCGGGATCAACGTTTCTTCAAAGTTCATCCCATTGGAAATAACTACATCAGCATCAACCATCGCGGCAATATCACGCGGGGTCGGGTCGTAACTGTGCGGGTCTGCATCAATGGGCATAATCACTGTCACATCGGCGGCATCCCCGGCGACGTTCTGCACGACATCGCCCAAAATGCTAAACGTCACAACGACATTCAGGCGTTCGTCCTCTTGGGCGGCAAGCGGCAACACCAACACCATGAGCAATACACTTAAAATAAGTTTACGCATTCACATTTCCCTTTTGTGATTAAATCAACACATGCCAAATGATACATTATCTCATTTAGAGTGCCCAGAGCAAATCACCAAGTGACATCGTAATAACAGGTATCAACGCCATTTTTGCGGTTTGTGGGTTGATCCAAATGGATAACAGAGAACGCGCCGGACGCATCAACTGGGCGATATTTCTTCACCAATTTATAGAGGATGCCATACTCTAAATCGCTTGGATATGGCGTATGGGCTTTTACTAGTTCTACCGGAATTGGTGGAATCCTGTTTTAGCCCTCATCCCCCAGTCCCTTCTCCCAGCGCCGAAGGCACGTTCAGGAGAGGAGGCGGGGGATGAGGGC
>DAOTTT010000004.1:0-1681 GCA_034437635.1 Anaerolineae bacterium
CGCCGCGTTTTGATGATATTCTCGCGGCATGGGCGGCGTTTACTGGCCCGGCCCCGGTGCCATCATTACCTAGTGCGCCGGAAAAGCCGCTGGTGTATCTACCACAGATTGACCGCCCACAACCGCGCCGTGATCGTATGACCGGCGATGGCATGACGACGACGTTAGGCCGTCTGCGAGAATGCCCGGTTTTGGGGTATAAATTCGCGGCATTGTCGCATAATACCATTCGTGGTGCCGCCGGATGCAGCATTTTAAACGCTGAGCTAATGGCAGTTGAAGGCTGTATTACGGGCTTTACCGTCCCTTAACAGCCTTAACCGTTGTCAGATGTGCCCGTGTGGTTTAGACTTCGTGCGTTACATCACGAGATTCCAGTTAGCGTATCTTTTTACAACGTAATGGGTTGTGTTTATTTAGTATCGAAATTTTGCAGGAGTGTATGATGAAGGTCTTTATTACAGGTATCGACGGCTATCTTGGCTGGGCACTGGCTCAATATCTGACTGCGCACGGCCATGAAGTCGCTGGTGCGGATCAAATGCTGCGCCGTGAGTGGGTAGCAGAGATGAACAGCCAGAGTGCGATACCCATTTACAGCCGCGAAGAGCGCCTAGCTGCGTTCAAAGAACGTTACGGTAAGGAACTTGATTTCCGTGTTGGTAACTTCATGGATTACGATTTCGTTAAGGGCTTCTTTGAGGAATTTCAACCGGATGCTATCGTTCACTTGGGGCAGATGCCGTCCGCGCCGTACTCGATGATTGACCGTGATCACACGGTGTTTACCCAACAGAACAACGTCATCGGCAACCTGAACATTCTGTGGGCGATGCGTGAAGTCGTGCCGAACGCTCACTTGGTCAAGCTGGGGACGATGGGCGAATATGGCACGCCCAACATGGATATTCCCGAAGGCTTCTTTGAAGTCGAGTTTCGCGGTCGCAAGGAACGCCTTCCGTTCCCGCGTCAAGCGGCGAGCTTCTACCACTGGAGCAAGGTGCATGATAGCAACAACACCATGTATGCCTGCAAAATTTGGGGTTTGCGTGCGACGGACGTTATGCAAGGTGTGGTCTTCGGCACGCGCATTGATGAAATGGGCGAAGACCCAGACCCGCGTTTGCGTACCCGCCTGGACTTTGACCAATCCTTCGGCACGGCCATTAACCGTTTCGTCTGCCAAGCGATCATCGACCACCCGCTGACTTTGTTCGGCGCTGGGCATCAAAAGCGTGGTTTTTTGCCGCTGCGTGACTCGATGGCTTGCTTGCGCATCGCCATTGAAAACCCGGCAGAAGAAGGCGAATATCGCGTCTTCAACCAATTTGAAGAAACCTACAGCATCATCGAACTGGCGGACATGGTGCAAGAAGTCGGTGCGGAACAAGGGCTGGATGTCGAAATCTACGAATACGACAACCCGCGCAACGAAGCCGCCGAGCACTACTTCAACCCGGATCGTAATAACCTGGTTGAACTGGGGTACGAGCCGAGCCATGACGTTAAAGCTGAAATGCACATCATGATGAAAGACCTGATGCCGCATAAGGATCGCATCGAAGCCAAGAAAGAAGCTCTCATCCCAGAATTCCGCTGGGATGGTACGCATCGTCGGTCCGAAAAAGTGCGCAAGTCGGAAAAGGCTCCGCAATCCTAAGCTGAGAAAACCAAGAATGGT
>DAOTTT010000005.1:0-4432 GCA_034437635.1 Anaerolineae bacterium
GTATGGACAAACGCATGATAGATTTCATCCGGGCATTACGCGCCGCCGGGGTTCGCATCTCTTTAGCGGAAACACAAGACGCGCTTAACAGCACGGAGATTATCGGCATTAACAATCAAGAACAGTTTAAATCGTCCATGAAGACGACGCTCGTCAAAGATGCAAAAGATCAGGGACTTTTTGATTACTTCTTCCCGTTATTTTTTGCACATAACCAACCACCTCTACAAAACATCCCGGATAATCTCTCCGAAGACGACCAACAATTGCTCCAACAAGCGATGCGCTCCATAGCAGGCATGAACGAAGCCCTGCAAAATTTGCTCAAGCAGATGCTAGAAGGCCGCAACTTTAGCGACGAGCAATTACAAGACTTCGGCAATCGCAGCGGGTTAAGTCAAGGGGATGAGATGTACCAGCGCCCCTGGTTTGAGCGCCGGATGCAACAAGCAGCCAATATGCAACAACTCAAAAACATGATGGAGGAGTTGCTCGACGCGCTAGAGCAAATGGGCATGAGCGAAGAATCGCTCGAAGAACTGCGCGAGATGATGGAAGGCAACGTCGAAGGGCTATCCGAGCAGATTTCTCAATACACAGGCGCAACTATGGCCGAGCAAATGGCACAGCAAGAACCCCAAGCCAAGCCCGACCTGATGGATATTCCATTCCATCGCTTAGGCCAGCAGGAAATTGAACAAATCCGCGACGAAATCCGCCGCTTGACCGCTAAACTACGCAGTCGCGCATCACTACGCCAAAAACGGACAAAAGCCGGTAAGCCCGACCCCCGCCGGACAATTCGCGCTAATATGCGCTATGGCGGCACCCCCATCGAACTCAAGCACCGCAACCGCCATAAAAAGCCGTCTATCGTCGTTATCTGCGACATCAGCACGTCGGTGCGCTACTGCACAGAATTCTTGCTGACGATGTTATACGAATTACAAGATCAAGTCGCCCGTGCTGATAGTTTTGTATTTATCAGCAATATGGTCAACGTGACGCATCACTTCAAAGAGCACGAACCACAAGAAGCCGTGCAGAAGGTCATGCAGGAAAACCGACCCGGTTATTACAATACGGACTTGGGCAACAGCTTAAACACGCTCAAGCGCGATCACTTCGGCCTCATCACCAGCAAAACAACGGTCATCATACTGGGCGATGGCCGCAACAACTATAATAATCCACGCATCGACATCGCGCAGGATATGCAGCGCAAAGCCCGCCGTTTGATCTGGTTCTGCCCGGAACCGCGCAGTCAATGGGGTACCGGCGACAGCGACATGCCCGAATATGCCGACAACGCCGATGGCGTGTATTACGTCAACACTTTGAACGATCTCGCCAACGCTGTCGATAAAATCCTGACAGATGGGTAGAGCAGCAATCAGCGATCTGCTTACAGCTTTAGATAAACTAAGAACGAAATTACGGGCGCATCCACAATGATACGGATGCGCCCATTGCTTACATCTGAGGGCTTATAGCTGAAGACTTATAGCTGAATGCTAAATGCTAGTACCCCGTTGGATGATTTTGATGCCACTTCCAAGCAGTAGCGACGATCTTTTCTAAATCGTCGTATTCCGGCTCCCAGCCAAGCTCACGCTTAATTTTGATGCTATCGGCCACAAGGCGCGGCAAATCACCGGCGCGGCGTTCGCCCATCTGCGCGGGGATCGCGTGCCCGGTCACTTTGCGGCACGTCTCGATGACTCCCAACACGGAGAAGCCCTGCCCACTGCCCAGGTTATAGACGCGGCTCTCGCCATCCTTGAGGGCTTCCAGCGCCAGGATGTGCGCCTGCGCGAGATCCAACACATGCACATAATCCCGGATGCACGTTCCGTCTGGGGTATCGTAATCGTCACCGTATACCGTGATATGCTCCCGCTGACCGAGCGCCACCTGCAACACCAACGGGATGAGGTGCGTTTCCGGGTCGTGGGCTTCGCCGATATGCCCGTCGGGGTGTGCGCCACAAGCGTTAAAATAGCGCAAGGCACAGTATTTTATGCCGTAGATGTCATCCATCCAACGCAGCAGGCGCTCCGCGACGTACTTTGTTTCGCCATAAATGCTACCGGGGTCAAGCACCTCGGCTTCGGTGATCGGCATTTGCTTCGGGCTACCGAACAAAGCCGCTGTAGACGACAAAATAAAGCGTTTGACATCGTGCTTGGCCGCCGCTTCTAACAGGTTAACCATGCCGGTGATGTTATCCCGCAGATACTTAAACGGCGCACGCATACTTTCCCCTACTTGGATGTGCGATGCAAAGTGCATGATGCCGTTAAAGGTCTGCGATGCGAATAATTTTCGTAGGTCATCGGGGTTCATCAAATCCCCTTGGACAAAGGTCGCTTGTGTGTGCACGGCTTGATGATGCCCGGCCTGTAGATTGTCAAACACGGTCACATCATAGCCGCGCTCAATGAGCATTTGCACGACATGGCTACCGATATAACCCGCTCCGCCTGTCACTAGAATTGTCATTGTTACCCTCTCTGCGTTGGTTGATAAACTCGCAACATTCTACACGATAACCCCTAGAGGAAAAAATCACGCAGGGCATCGCGGATGTCGTCAATGAGTATTTCCCAGATTACACCGGGTTGCGGAGTGACGATCAAGGTATCATCGACCAAGGTCAACGCTCGGATGCCGTCAACCGCATGGAATAGCGTCTGCGCTATAGGCGATCCGAGTTCGCCCGCCGCTACCGTCGTATAGACCTCTTCTTCGGCTTCCGTCAGCGTTTGATTGGTGACCAATTCGCGCACATTGGGGTCTGGGGTTTGCTCGACTGTCAGCGTAAAATATTCTGACACATTGCCACCATATTTGTTGCAATTCATTAAGGTTTGGATTATGTTCTGTGATACCGTCACAGACGAGGGCGCAGCATGTTCACCGCCAAAGAGCTTTTACGCTCACAAGAAACTCTTGTGGGCGACTACAATATGGAGATTGCTCGCTGGTCGGCTGGCAAATGGACATCGACACCCCCGTCGTTATAAGTCGTCCTGACCGACCAACGGCTGATTTTACAACCCTACGGGCGCAAGCGTCGCGATCCAGCTATTATTCCTGTGAGCTACATCATCAAGCTAGAGCCGTTCGAGCAAGCGCCCAAGCAGGGCGTTCTGATTACCATCCGCACCAATCAGCAAATTAGCTTTTTCATCCCGGCACGCTATCGGGATACAATCCTCCAGCAGTTGCGCCGGGTCGCTGTCCCTAGCCGTGCCGATCAGCGCAAATTTGACATCCGCGTGGACGAAAATAACCTTAAGCGCCTCATCACCTACTTTAGCACGTTACAGTAACGCGCCGTCAACGTTCGGGTTGATCTGCGCGAGGAACTGCTGCACCTGCCAGCTAAACGTGTCCACATCTTCGATGTGCGGCACATGGCGCGTATGGGCGATGAGTTCTAGTTGCGAACCGGATATGTGCTGGTTCAAACCTTCGCCGAACACACGCGGTGTAATCGCGTCCTCCTCGCCCCACAGTAGCAACACAGGCATCGCAGGCTTTCGGTTTTGTGGCTTGGGCATAAGCGACATCGACCGCATGGTATAAGCCAAGTTCTTTTTGCTGGCGGTGATGCGGGCGATCTGCTGCTCATTAAGCACGCCTTCACGCTCAACGAGATTACCAACCAGTTCACTTGGTTTAACGGTACCCTTTGCGATCCGCCCATAGATGAAACCACCAACTGCCGGTATGGACGCAATAGCACGGGCGCACCCCGGCACACGGGGGATTGTCCCGCCATTGACCAAGACCAAAGCCGGGACAACCTTGGGATAATTAGCCGCCATAATGCGTGCCATCAAACCACCGTTAAACGAATTCCCGATGACAACCGCATCCGGGATGTTCAACGCCATGAGGAAATCATGCCCCCATTGCGCCATCGTCTCCGGTGTGAGCTTTGGCAGTCGGCTCGACCCGCCATAACCGGGCATATCCGGCGCAAGGCAATGATATTTTTCAACAAACAGCGGCATCACATCCGCCCAATGCAGCCACGCATCACCGACGTGCCCATGTAACATTAAAATCGTCGGTTTTACGGCATCACCGGCCTCGTAGTAATGCACCGTCAACCCATTGACATCAATCTGGTTTTCGCTAATATTCATCGAAATTATGCGGCGGAAACCACCTGCTTTAGCGGGTGGAGGAAGCCGCTTCTCCTTTCTGGTAGCTGTAACCGTCTGATTTGTGTAGATGGGTACAGTAGCGATAACTGATGCCCTGCACGGTATCTTCCCGCGTAGCGATATTGAAACTGCCTGAGCTTCGTACCGCCACGCGCCCGATATATATCCCGATTTTCTTACCCTTCGTGACCACTGCTCGCACGATGTCACCCGTCTGAAAGCCTTGTTGTGTGCGTTTTTGCTTGGGCTTGGTG
>DAOTTT010000006.1:0-2477 GCA_034437635.1 Anaerolineae bacterium
TTATTGGCTAAAATCACCGTGTTGCCGGGTAAAGGCTGATAGTGATCGGTATCGCGCAGCAACTCGCGCAGCGCAATATCCGCTTGGGCGGCGGCCACCCGCGCCACATGCAGCCATAAGCCCGGCTCGGCTTCCAGCGTGCCCGCCTCGCCGATCATACCATAATCGAGTTCGCCGGCTTCGCTATGGCTAATGTGGATGTCTTCGCGCAGTTCTTGCGACCAGCACGCATAACACGGCCCATCATACGGGTGGATGCTAACCACATCGCCGCCTTCGCCGCGCTCATAGACCCCGGCGTAAATGGCGATCAAGTCGCGCTCTAAGCAGGCTTCGTTGATGCTGTACTTGACCTGTTCGCCGTCCACGCCGACGATGAGCAAATCCAGATCATCCAGCAATTGCGCATGATCTTCGATGCGGCCTTGTACCGTGACGATCTTGGCATCAGCGTTCCGTTGGCGGATTAAATCCGCCATGACTTCAACTTTGGGTTGGCCGACATAGCGCCGGTCGGCCACATGGCGGACGACGTTTTGCGCGTCTAGGGTGTCCATGTCGATCAAGACGAAGTGCCCAACCCCGCTCATGGCGAGGCTCTGCGCGACAAAGCCCCCACCCGATCCTAGGCCGACCACGCCAACCTTCTTCTGGGTGAGGCGGGCGAGGTTGTCCGCACCAATTAGGCGTTCTACGCGATCCCATGTCATGCGTCGTTCTCCTCTGGCGGATTGTCCGTCACAGGTTGCGGTGGCGTGTAGAGGCCCATATGCTGCTCTACCGCTTCGATGTAATCAATCAGGCGATGGTCAGCCGTCCAGGTGAAGTTGGGCGGCGCATTGACGGGCGCGGCATCCCGCCACCACGTTTTAAACAAGTCGGCCACGTTTTCCCCACGTTGCATAGAGACGAAAGGCATCAGCCGCATAACGGGCGGGCTTTGCGGATAATCCGCTTGGGTGACGATCAAATAAATTTTGGTGCCGCCTTTCATCCGTGCAGCGGAAAAGCTAATCTTCAACGGGAGCTTATCATCATTATCGGATAGCACCATCGTGACAGCAATCCCGGCATCGTCCAGGCGGGCGAGTTCGTCCTCGGCGCGTTCTTCATCCTTGAGATGCCAGGGCAGCGGCGCGAGATCGGGCAATTTGTCGTCCGGGTAGATGGCGGGGTTCATCGGCTGGAACATGCGCCCATCCACATGCACAAACCACCAATCCACGCGCATGGCGGTGCCTTCACCCGTCGGCACAACGGTATAATTGACCGTTGCCGGGTCGGTGTCAATCGTCGCCGGGTGGTCGAGTGTGACAATGGGCACGAGCAGCCAATCCGTGTCGTTTTCGGGGTCATCCAACCAGTTTAAGGCGGTGTGTAGGTCGCCGCCACTCGGCGCAATCATATAACCGGGTTGCTTGTGCCAATCGCCCAGGTAACGCAGCGGCACGTCCCACTCTGCACGCGGTTTAAACAGGCCGCGTTGATGCTTTTGCCGTTGCTTATGCCAATTTTCTTGATACCACCAGATGACCTCATCTTGCCAGGGGTCGCCCTGCTGGAAGGTGTGCATCTGGCGGACGGCGGTCTCATCCGGGGAGATCGTCTCCAAGACGTAGACCGTCGGCACGCCGCCGACCTGCGCCCCCGGCACCACTAGCCCGACCATCGCTTCGCCCGTTTCATCTTCGATAAAGCGCGAAGCCGCCGCAACCATTTTGTCGATTACCCGCTGCGCGACGACGAGGTTAGGCACCGTCACGCGCCGGGATAAAAAGTTCTTCATTAGCATCCATCCTTACCGTCTCGGCGGTTTGATGTGTTCTTCGATGCCGGGCCAATCACCCGTTGCCCGCCATGTATAATACGCATAAAGCCACTGTACCGCCCACGCGGTCACTGTCACTGCGGTGGAGCGCGAAGGGTTCCAGCCGTAATTTTCCCCATCTTTGGGGTTAAACAAACATAATTGGCCGTCTTCGTATTGGTGCTTTTTGCTATAAATATGCGGCTCCAGTAGATAGGCTTCTGCCGGGCGGTGCGGGTAATCACGCGGATACATGATCTTAAGCACATGCTCCGGTTCGCGCAACTTTGCTAAGTTGACCGTGACCTGCCCCCGCCAGTAAATCAAGCCGTTGTCGGGAACAACCAATTTGAATGTATCGCCGAACGTCGCCCGCATCGCTTCGACCTCTAGGCGCAAGCGCGGCGAGACGTTGCGCCGTGTTCCCCACCATTCTGCCATTCGATCTTATCCTCTTTTTGTTATGGTCATGGAGCAATCAATACTCCTATCTATTTAAGAGTAGGAAATTTCGCGCTTGCTGTCTAGCATTCTATACGCGATTGGGTGTATTTGCGTTGCATGGTAACTACTCAGGTATGCTGTGATTTACACGCTGCCCCGGTTCAAAACCAGGGACTAGCTCACCGAAAAGCCCGTGAACGAGCTAATCAGTATGTACACAGCCCAT
>DAOTTT010000007.1:0-11200 GCA_034437635.1 Anaerolineae bacterium
ATTATTCTATATAGTGATGGATTTTATCGTCTGCGGGATGATGTAACACTCGCTTATGATGTGGCGACGCTCACCCATGCGATTCAAAGCAGCGTATTTGACCAAAACATCGCCGCGTTGCATCAAGCGGAATATCTTTATGGCGAAGACTTTTTGAGCGATTTTACGCAAACCTGGGCAGAACAACGACGGCTTGAACTGCGCGAAGACTTTAGCAGTGCCTTGCTAGAGGCTTCTCAATATGATGCCGCTAATGCCGAGTCTTATCTGTTCAAGGGTTTGCGCATTGCACCAGAAAAAAGCCGTTTTGCTCATGCTCTGCTCAAGCACTATGATGCAAGTAAAGACGCGCAGCGCATACAAGAGGCATTAGGCTATCTCAGCTATGAGACTTAGCCGTGCGCGTCCTCCTCATTGAACCCTATTATGGCGGCAGTCACCGCGCTTGGGCGGATGGCTACCAGCGCCACTCCTGGCATGACGTTACCTTGTTAACGCTCCCGGCGCAGTTCTGGAAGTGGCGGATGCAAGGCGGCGCGGTCTCATTAACTCGAATGATCGCAGAGCAAGACCACAAACCCGATGTATTTTTCGTATCGGAGATGATCGATCTCGCCAATTTTCGCGCCTTGCTTCCCCGACATCTACAAAATATTCCTATCGCGCTCTATTGCCACGAAAACCAACTCACCTATCCACAGAACAGCCGTCAAAAGCATGGTTGGCGCTACGGTTTTATCAATTACATCAGCGCACTAGCTGCGGATGCTGTTTACTTTAACAGTCCCTATCATCATCAGATTTTCTTGGCAACCTTGCCCAACTTGCTCAAGCATTTTGGCGATTACAACGAACTGCAAACGGTCGAAATGATCCGCGCTAAAAGCCATGTACTTCCACTTGGGCTTGATCTCACCCGATTTGATGCCTATCGTCCACCCATTGACCAACCCAACACACTGCCGCTAATCGTCTGGAACCACCGCTGGGAAGACGACAAAAACCCGGAAGGCTTCTTCCGGGCATTGCGTGGCTTAGTCAAGCGGGATATTCCGTTTCAAGTTGCCATCACGGGCGAAAACTTCCAGAAAATACCCGAGTCATTTATTGCCATCCGCGACTTTTTGGGCGAACGGGTGACTCAATTTGGTTATATGACGCACTTCGCAGATTACGCCCGCTTGTTGTGGCAAGCGGATTATGTAGTGAGCACCGCCCATCAAGAGTTTTTCGGCGGTGCCATCGCAGAGGCGATCACCTGTGGCTGTGTGCCCATCTTGCCGGATCGCCTCAATTACCCGTATCTCATTCCCCAAGATTATCATAAACACTGCTTATACCCAGGTGAGTCGCTTCTGTATAAGCTCATTGACCACCTCAGTGGGCGGATTGCACCTGTAGAGACTCATCCCTTACAAGCACACATCGCCGCCCATGATTGGGCGCACATGGCCTCACGCTATGATGAGGCGTTATCCTCGCTTGCAAGCTCTACAGGTGTGTAAAGCGGTTGATAATCAACGACTATCGCCACAACTTCGCCTTTGCGCGACATGGCAAATACGTCTTTCCCTCCGGCACGCCCCCGTTTGACCTCCTCAGCAACGCCGATACTCATATACTTGGGTTTATCCCGGTTAGAGAGCACAATAATCATATCCCCGGCTTTACCGACCGCAGCAGCGGCAACCTCTCGGCTGGACTTCGGCAAGCGCATCGTAATTACACCGCCCCCAGCGCGGCCTTGCGTGGGATATTCGGTACACAACGAGACTTTAGCAATCCCATCATCTGTGATGTTCCAGACGAGCATTGAGTCATCTGCAATATTCACGCCGACCACATACCCCCGCTGACTGCCCAATTTGACACCGCGCACACCGCCAGCCGGTAAACCCGTCGGGCGCACATCACTTTCTTTAAAGCGAATGGCTTGGGCTTCGTTTGTCGTCAGGATAATTTCTTGTTCGCCATCCGTCGCTAAAACCTTTACGACACGATCATTATCACCGACATTCATCACCGTAAACACGTTAGATGTCATCCCTGGCATATCGCTCAAACGCACGCGCTTCACCTGCCCGGATGCAGAGCCAAAGAACAAGAAGCCATGTTCCACAGCGGGCAAGCTCATCATACTGACGATCTCTGTATCCGGCGTAAACCCGCATAAATCGCTGAATGGCGTTCCCTGGTCATATTCTTCCACCTGGGTCAATTGCTGCGCCGGGATCGTCGCACATTGGCCGTCTGCGGAGAACAAATAGAGCGTGTGCACAGTAGACCCCTGCAAGATAAACTTTGGCGGTTCTTTGGTCGATGTCGTCACTTTGGGCGGTGCATCATCCATTGCGCGAGCGATCTTCCCCGTTGTCGTCAACGTGATCCACGTCGTTTCCTCTGGCATCAGCAGATCACTGGTCGCCACATTACCGACCATCCCATCAACGATGATCGTGCGCCGTGCATCACCATATGCGGAGCGTATCGCATTCAGTTCTTCCATGATGACATCACGCATCTTTTGATCACTACCGAGCAACCCTTCAAGATATTTGATGAGATTGACTTTCTCTTTGTGCTCATCTTTGATCTTTTTGCGCTCCAGCGAAGCCAAACGCCGTAATTGCATATCTAAGATAGCCTGCGCTTGTACTTCTGTGATCGAGAGCTTTTTCATCAGGTTGTTACGCGCTGTCTCCACCGTTTGCGAGCGCCGGATAATCTCGATAACCGCATCCAAATCATCAAGCGCCTTCAGCAGCCCTTCCAGGATGTGAGCGCGTTCTTGAGCACGTCTGAGGTCGTATTCACTACGCCGCCGGACGATGGTCTGGCGATGGTCAAGGTAGACGCGCAAGGCTTGCTTGAGCGACAGCAAACGCGGTTGATTATCCACCAAAGCCAACATACGGATGCTAAATGTATCTTGCATCGGCGTGAGCTTAAACAACCTAGCCAGAATATCACCAGGGTCCATGCCACGCTGCAATTCAATCACCATGCGCATCCCGTTGCGGTCGGATTCGTCGCGCAAGTCAGAAAGCCCTTCGAGCTTGCCATCCTGCACTAACTTTGCGATGCGCTCGATCAACGCCATTTTGTTGACCTGATACGGCAGTTCGTTGACGATAATGCGCGACTTACCACGCCCCATATCCTCAACGTATACTTTTGCCCGCACTGTGAGCTTACCCTGCCCAGTGGCGTAAGCGGTGACAAGTGTATCCTCGTCCTCGCCGCCGTCTTTGTGGCGATACACTACGCCGCCTGTCGGGAAATCCGGCCCTTTGACGAATTGCATCAGGTCTTCAACATTGATGTCGTCGTAGGCTTCCCAGTTTTGAAGCATATATACCAACGCATCGACAACTTCCCCTAAGTTATGCGGCGGTATGTTCGTAGACATGCCAACAGCGATACCCGATGAGCCGTTCACAAGCAGGTTCGGTATGCTTGCCGGTAAGCAATTCGGTTCACTTAAGCTACCGTCGAAGTTTTCGACAAAATCGACGGTTTCTTTACCGATGTCTACAAGCAATTCCTCGCCTAGTTGATCCATGCGGGCTTCGGTATAACGCATTGCAGCGGCGCTATCACCATCAATGCTGCCGAAGTTGCCCTGCCCATCAACCAGCATATAACGCAAGGAGAAGTCCTGCGCCATACGCACCATCGCATCATACACAGCAGCATCGCCGTGCGGATGGTATTTACCGAGCACCTCACCGACGATACGCGCACTCTTACGAAACGGCGTATCAGCGCGTAAACCCATATCGTACATTGCATATAAAATACGCCGATGCACCGGCTTTAGGCCATCACGCGCATCCGGCAGCGCCCGGCTGACGATAACACTCATCGCATAATCAAGGTAAGCATTGCGCATTTCTTGCTCAATGTTTACCTGTTGTATATCACCAATCATGTATAAGTCCTCAATGATAAGGGGTTCCCCAGTTAAACATGGCTCATTCTAGGCGGCAACACAGGGAATTGTCAAACCAAACTTCAGAATATTAGTTCTATTATAACACAAAATAAAACGGGGATGTCTGCCATCCCCGTTGGTAAAAGCGGTATTTATTCTTCTTCGTCCGGCGGAGAGATCACGACTAAAATCGCACCCTTATCCACAGATTGTCCGGCTTCCACATTAATCGCCGTCACAATGCCATCGACAGGCGACTTTAACTCATTCTGCATCTTCATCGACTCCAAAATGACGACAGTCTGCCCTTGGGTGATGGTATCGCCAATAGCGACAGGCACCGTGACGACTAAGCCCGGCATCGGCGCTTCAACATCGCCAGAGCCACCGCCCAGGCCCCCACGCCGCTGTGCCATCATCAAGGCGCGTTCGTCCAATACCTGCATCTCGTAGTTGCGGCCATCCATCAAGACGGACACGCCACCTTGTTCATCGTCAATGACCACTTGCAACGATTTGTTGTTGGTAATCACCGAGTATAACGACGGCCCCAGCGAGAGGAAGTCCACCTCACGCGGTTCCCCATTAATGGTTACAGAGCCATCTTTGAGGATTTCTACCTCATACTGCTCGCCGTTGAGTAACGTCACATATTTCATCTTTGCATCCTTTCCCAACGACCGAGCCATTTCCAGTTACTGGCATCGCGCTTGGCCGGAGCCACCACCTGCGAAGCCAACTGACGCTTACGGTGTGAATAGAGGGTCGCCGCAATAATGGCTGTTTCAATGTCGGCATCCGTCGGGTCGTTCTCGTATGTATCCATGCTGAAGCGTTGTTCCACAAAGTTCGTATCAAACTGCCCAGCGATGAAGCTAAAGCTGTTCATCAAGTTGATGTGAAACGGAATATTGTGCTTAAGCCCCATGATGATATATTCCGAAAGCGCACGGCGCATCCGCAAGATAGCCTCAGAGCGCGTCTCGCCCCAGGTGATGAGCTTGGCAATCATACTATCATAATATGGTGTGATCTCAGATCCAGGATACACACCGCTATCGACGCGCACACCAGGGCCAGTCGGCGTGATGAGCGTGTTGATCTTACCCGTTGACGGCATGAAATTAGAATAGGGGTCTTCCGCATTGATGCGGGCTTCAATCGCCCAACCACGCGGGTTCATGACGTTGCCTTCAACGCTCATGGGTCGCCCGCGTGCGATACGAATTTGTTCTTTCGCCAAGTCGATGCCAGTCACCAGTTCCGTAACCGGGTGCTCAACCTGTAAGCGGGTGTTCATTTCCAGGAAGTAGAAGTTCTTGTCCTTATCGACCATACATTCAATCGTCCCGGCGTTGACGTAATCCACCGCTTCTGCGGCGGCAATCGCCATTTTACCCATGCGCTCACGCAGGTCAGGATCCATGAAAGGGCTAGGGGCTTCTTCTACCAGCTTTTGGTGACGGCGCTGGATGGAGCATTCACGCTCACCCAAGTGAACCGTCTTGCCGTGTGTATCGGCCAGAATTTGGAATTCGATATGGCGTGCGCCAACGAGCAGCTTTTCTACGTAGACATCGCCGTTACCGAAGGAACTTTCTGCTTCACGACGGGCTGTAGCCAGTGATTCCGCAAAGCTCGCTTCATCGTGCACAGCACGCATACCTTTACCACCACCACCGGCGACAGCTTTAATCAACACCGGGAAGCCAATACGTTTGGCAGCGGCGACTAATTCTTCGTCCGGCAGGCCCGCAGGCGTACCAGGGATTAGCGGCACGTTGTTGGCTGTCACTGCTTTACGCGCTTCGTGCTTATCCCCCATGATGGAGATTGCATGCGGTGGCGGGCCAATCCAGATCAGCCCTTCATCCATCACTTGCTGGGCGAAATTAGCATTTTCCGATAAAAAGCCATAGCCTGGATGGATGGCATCAGCGCCAGTCTTCCGGGCGGCTTCGATAATCGTATCCATACGCAGGTAGCTTTCCGCTGGACGCGGGCCGCCGATGTGTACCGCTTCGTCCGCATAGCGCACATGAAGCGCGGCGCGGTCAGCGTCGGAGTAAACCGCTACCGTCGGGATACCGAGATCGCGGCACGCCCGGATCACCCGGACAGCGATCTCGCCGCGATTGGCGATCAACACTTTTTTAATTTTGGTCGGTTGTTCAGTCATTATCGCCCCCTAAAGCGGAATGTTGCCGTGTTTCTTCGGCGGGTTTTGGTCGCGCTTGTTCTGGAAGACCTCAAGCGCATTAATCAGACGGGCGCGGGTGTCACGCGGTTCAATGACATCATCCACATAGCCACGCGCAGCCGCAATATACGGATTGGCGAGACGTTGGCGATAGTCATCGGCCAATTCTTTCTTACGCGCTACCGGGTCTTCTGCTTCTGCCAACTCACGGCGATAGATGATTTCAACAGCACCTTCCGGCCCCATTACGGCGATTTCAGCAGTCGGCCAAGACAGATTCAAGTCACTGCGGATGTGTTTACTATTCATCACGCAGTATGCACCGCCATAGGATTTACGGGTCGTCACAGTGAACTTCGGCACGGTTGCTTCGCAATATGCAAAGAGCATCTTCGCGCCGGAGGTGATAATGCCGTTATGTTCTTGGTCGCGCCCAGGCAGGTAGCCTGGCACATCCACAAACGTGATAACCGGGATATTGAAGGCATCGCATGTACGCACGAAACGCGCCGCTTTTTCACTAGCTTTAATGTCCAGCACACCAGCCAACACCATCGGTTGGTTAGCGACGATACCTACGCTATGACCGCCCAAACGCGCATAACCACAGACGATATTCGCGGCGAATTCTTCGTGGATTTCAAAGAAGATGTTGTCATCCACGATCTTTTCGATCACGTCTTTGATGTCGTAGGGTTGGTTGGGGTTTTCGGGGACAATCGTATCAAGATCAGCGTCCGCACGCAGCGGGTCATCGGTCGGCGCGACAAACGGCGCGTCTTCCATGTTGTTCTGCGGCATATAGCTGAGGAGTTCACGCACCATCATCAATGATTGCGCTTCATCTTCTGCGACGAGGTGTGCCACACCACTCTTAGTGGAGTGAACAGAAGCGCCGCCGAGTTCTTCAAACGTCACATCTTCGTTCAACACTTGCTTAACGACGTTAGGCCCAGTGATAAACATATAGCTGGTATCTTTTACCATGATGGTGTAGTCGGTCAGCGCCGGGCTATAGACGGCGCCACCCGCGCACGGCCCCATAATCACACTAATCTGCGGGATAACGCCGCTAGCGAGCGTGTTCTTGAGGAAAATTTCCGCATACCCGGCCAGGCTTTCAACCCCTTCTTGGATGCGTGCGCCGCCGCTATCGTTCAAGCCGATGACGGG
The DNA here is from genome assembly GCA_034437635.1 of Anaerolineae bacterium. Taxonomy (GTDB): domain Bacteria; phylum Chloroflexota; class Anaerolineae; order Aggregatilineales; family Phototrophicaceae; genus J038. Next base: position 7,308 of record DAOTTT010000007.1, read on the forward strand.
CGCACCGGATTTCATCGCCATATCCATCACTTTGATGATTTTATCCGCATGGACTTTGCTCAAGCTACCACCCAACACGGTAAAATCTTGCGAATAAACGTACACTAGACGACCGTCAATCGTCCCCCAACCCGTCACCACGCTATCGCCAGGGAATTTCTTTTTATCCAAGCCAAAATTGGTTGAGTTATGTTCGACGAAAGCATCAAGTTCACGGAAGCTACCGGGATCAAGCAGGATGTCAAGGCGTTCATAAGCGGTATTACGGCCTTTATCATGCTGTGCTTGTACGCGCTTTTCCCCACCACCGGCATGGCTTGCCGCACGCCGTTCGCGGAGTTCAGCTATCTTCGCATTTTCAGTCATAAAACACTCCTTATTTTTCGTTTGTACTGCGACGCAGTACCACTACCCGAATATAACGGGCTACAATTCCTAATACAAAGAATATACCGAGCAACACTACCAAAAATGGCACACGTTGTCGATCGTAATCCGCCTGTGCGAAAAGCACAAGCCGGAGCAAACTATATACTATAAGCCCATAAATTATCCATAAACCATGCTTTGAGTAGTACGTTTTCCCCCTAACAATCCCCATGATAACCCATAGACTCACGCTCGCCCAAGTGACAGCTATCATCATTTGGGCATTACGTGAGAAATATAATTCATTGACAATATCCGGCGGCAAGGTCAGCAATTCGATGATTGTACCGACTTGCACAAGAAAAAGCAGCAGCAAGCCAATGATGACGATCACTGGTTATCTTTCTCGCGGCCTTCTTGCAAACGTGCTTCTTTGAGCGCCAGCAGATGCAGATCCCAATGTAAGGCCATATCAAGCAGGCGTTCCGTCTGGGCGATGCGCGTTTGGTAAACCTTTGTCATCAGCCAATGCAAGCTGACCGCCCCGAACACAGTCTCTTTTTCTTGCGCCCAGTTCGCCGCCGAGAGTGCGGCATACGCATCTAAAAGCAGATGATGATAAATCTCAAATTTAGCCACCAGTACACTAATGCCTCGTTCAGCAGATTGCCAGTCTTGCGCCTCTTGGTCATATGCAAAATCGCTAAAATCGGGCTTTGCCGCATCCTTAAACCAATAATGCAAGTAGGGCACAATGATTTTTGACTCAAACCACAACACATGATAAAAAATGCGGGCTACCGACCATTCGCCAAAAACTGGTAACGGAATCACATGATGTCGCCCTGCCGGGATTTGCTCTAACGCCCACAGGAGTGATTCTGCACTATGGGCGAGATATTGCGCTTTCATACGCTATCCTCCGGTAAAAATGCCGCTAAGGGCACTGTCAACGCCTCAAAGTTGGCAAACGTCAGGTTAGGAATATCACGTTTGAGATAGGATTTTACGCGATCCAGCAAACCGAGATAATTAACATCCATGCGGGGCGCTTCGGTCAGTTGCAAAGTGTCCATAGCCGCCATGATGTGGGGTGGTTGGCCTTCAATCTCGACAAAATTACCATAAGGCATCTCATCAAGCACAACTTCAACATCACCGTAATGATAGGTTGTGCGATATTTCTCGTAGATGATATAGGGGGTAAAGCCGAGCTTGCGCAAGATCATATCCATCGCTTCAAAGTCATCAATCACAGTCTCTGCCTCGAAGCGCGTACTAACCCCCGCGTCATCTTGGATAGCGGACGCTTTGTAAGTCAAGCGGTTACGGTCATCTTGGCGCAGACGTAACACAATGCCATCTTGCGTAAACGTGCGTTCGTTGTTTTCGTAGCGCACATTACGCTCAAAGACACGCGACACCGTACACACAGCATCCAGCGCCCCTAAGCGCATGATAACAACGGATAGATCCGGCACATAAAGTTTGATCTCGCTCTCGACAAAAGCCATTGACATCACTCCAATAGACGAAAAGCATCCGGCAAAGTCGTTTGCAACAGGTCAATCAACGCCGCATGATCGTCTATCGCTTTATCCGGCACGAGCAATAACCGTTTATGGAACGTGCCAACGGCGCGTTCTACGAGTAGTAAACGCCCCTGGCTGGAAAAACCAACGGCTTGATCGACCATCTTATCAAAGCGCAAGTGAGCTAAAGATTTAGCAAAGGCTTCGTAGTCATCCAACTGCCATTGCTTGGTGATAGGTTTATGGTCAAACTGGCCTTGATACACAGTAGATTGATACATGCCGCCCGTCGCAGAAACAAGCGTTGTCACGGCATCAGGGCTTTTGCGGAGGGGATAATGCACCGTTATCCGAACGACAGATTTTACGCCCGGACGCTGGGCAATTGTCGCAGTAGGCTGTAAGCCTAATTGCCCGGCGATCTGCTTTAAAATCGCAAAGTAAGCGTCCACATTACCCCCTAGCGATAGGCTAACTATCAATTGATAGGACGACTTTACCAAAAACCTCGAAACTCTCTAAACGTTGTTGTGCTTCACGCGCTTCAGCTAAGGGCATCACCGCGCCAACGACCGGATCGAGCTGACCAGAAAAGACCAAGTTCATCACCTGGATGTAATCTTGGTGCGGCCCCATCGTGCTGCCGATGATGCTTAGATGCTTAGAGAACACATAACGCATGTCCATGTCTACCTTTGGCCCACTGGTATTGCCGACGACCAAAATCCGCCCACCGATCCGCGCACTGCGCACACTGTCAATGAAGGTCGCTTGACCGACGTTGTCGATGACAATATCCACGCCTTGTTTATTGGTAAGTTTGTAGAGCGCCTTCGACCAATTCGGCTCTTCTTCACGGTTGATGGTCACATCTGCGCCGAGTTCTTCGGCTTTGCGGCATTTTTCCGCATTACTGCCCACCACGTAGATCTGACCTGCCCCTGCCAAGTGTGCGATCTGGATACTAGCGGAGTTTACACCGCCCCCTGCACCCACAATCAGAACCGTTTCGCCAGGGCGCAGTTGACCGCGTGTAATCAACGAATGCCAGGCCGTGACATACACTAAGCCGGCTGCTGCTGCGCCTTCAAAGCTAAAGTTTTCCGGCATCTTAAGCAGGTTACGGGCAGGCAAAACGACATATTCCGCTGCAACGCCGGGCTTTGTCTCGCCTAGGATGTGCAAATTGCGCGTTTGATTCTCTAGCCCGGTCATCATAGCGGGGTCTTCCGGCGGGATAATGGAGGGATCAATCGAGACGGCATCGCCGGAGGCAAACGCGGTTACATCCGCGCCAACAGCATCGACAACGCCCGCACCATCCGCACAGATGACATGCGGCATGTCGAGTTCCAGCCCTTTCCAGCCTTCGCGCACCCACAAGTCTAAGCGGTTGAGCGCCGCTGCTTTCATCTTCAACCGGACTTGTCCCGCGCCCGGTTCCGGCATTGTCAGGTCATCGACGACCTGGACGTTATCCAGGCCGCCATGACCAGTAAGCACTGCACCACGCATCAGTTAGCGCAGACCTAATTCGTTACGGGCGATCACCATACGCTGGATTTCGCTTGTGCCTTCGTAAATGCGGGTAATGCGTGCATCGCGGTAATAGCGTTCGACTGCCATTTCCTTACTGTAGCCCATGCCACCGTGAATTTGTACGGCTTCATCGGTGATATACATCGCCGCTTCGCTAGCGAACAGTTTCGCCATGCTCGCCTCGGTGGTATAACGGCCACCCTCTTGGAGTGAGCGAGCCTTCGCCAAAATCGCGTTATAGAGCAGATGACGGGCAGCCTCTAAGCGGGTTTTCATATCAGCAATTTTCTGCATAATCATCTGATTCTTGCCGATGGGACCACCAAATGCTTGACGTGTGCGAGCGTAATCAAGCGAGGCTTCATAGGCGGCTTCCGCCACACCGAGTGCCTGCGCTGCGATCCCGATACGGCCAGCGTCCAAAACGGTCATGGCGATCTTAAAGCCATCGCC
>DAOTTT010000008.1:0-6151 GCA_034437635.1 Anaerolineae bacterium
TTATCCCAGTGGATTACAGCTTCTTGACCAATATTGACATCACGAACATGACGACAGGGGACAGCGTGGGCTTTGCGCTGCCGTTTAATACACTGTGTAAGCCCGTGCCCATTGATATTTCCAGCTTTATCTGTTCTAGTCCGGGGTCTGTTGAGGTCAGCTTTAATAACGCCTTACCGGGGCAGTTGATCGAAGCTATTCTGGTTGACTCTGTAACGAGTACGCCTTACTCTGCTACAACCATCCCCAGTGGGGAGAGCGATGACATCATCATCACGACCACACCGGGGCAGTCGTATACCGAGCTAAAGCTAGAGATTCTATCATTAAGCGAAGGAGCGATTATCACATTCACGCCGCCTTTGTTCTCCTGCTAGAGCTAGCTATCAATCCGCCGCCGCGACGGGCATCACCGTCCCAATGCGGCGGCGTTTGAAGAAGTAAGGCTGTTCCAAGAAAATAATGAGCTGTTCAGGAAAACGCCATTTTGCCCTCACCCTAAATCCCTCTCCCTCATGGAGAGGGACTTACAAAGTAACTACTCAGTTAAAGCCTATATCCCGCATCGGCTCAAAGCCGATGGCGACATTAAACGTTAGGAAGCCCGTAAACGGGCTAGTCAGCGCGAAAGATCAATTTTATACAGCCCGTTTACGGGCGGCGCATACATGCGCTGTGCAGTGGGCTAGCCCCCGGTTTTGAACCGGGGCAGTAAGCAAATCAGAGCATACCTGAGTAGTTACCTTACAAAAGTGTTTTTCTCCCCCTCTCCCAGTGCCGAAGGCACGTTCGGGAGAGGGGGCGGGGGCTGGCGAAGGTATCACCACATCACGAAGCGTTTATTCTCTGGAAAAGCCTAAGGTGAGAGAATTTTAATGCTGATGACACTCTAACACCATTCCCACGCTAAAGATACGAAATCTGCTATAATGTTATAGATATATTGTTTGTAGTTAAGGTGGAGATTGCGTCTTGAATAACAGACCACCGGAACCCCCAAAAAGACGAGGGGATGATCCGCAAAATAACCAAGACGGCGGTGCACCCGAACCCAACCGCAACGCACAGCGAGTGTGGTTGTTTGTTGGGCTGGCAGCGATTATCCTGCTGGTGTTTGTCGTCCTCGGCGGCGGGCAGCCTTCGTCTAATTATTCGATTAACGGCCTTGTCAATGATGTGCAGGCCAACCGTGTAGATACCATCGTGCAAGAAGGCGAAACCAAGCTCGTCATTCAATTTAATGGCGGCGGTTCAACATCCATGAACATCCCGCCTAATACAGATGTCGTCACGCTGTTGACCCAATACGGCCTCTCGCCGGAGCAAATCCAGGCGGTGAACATTGTGCCGCGTGCGAGTGATAGCACCGGGCCAGTCTTGTTCCAGATTTTGATTATTGTCGGGCCGATGCTGTTGATCTTCTGGTTGATATGGCGCATGATGCGCTCTATGCGCGGCCAGCAAGATCAAGCGATGGGCTTTGGCCGTAGCCGCGCCCGCGTCACCCGCGAGGTCGAGCATCCGCAGGTGACATTTACCGATGTCGCCGGGGCGGAAGAAGCCAAAGAAGACTTGAAAGAAATTGTAGAATTCCTCAAAGAGCCGGAAAAGTTCATCCGTTTGGGGGCGCGTGTGCCCAAGGGTGTGCTGATGATCGGCCCACCGGGAACGGGTAAAACGCTGATGGCGCGTGCTGTCGCTGGTGAAGCAGGCGTGCCGTTCTTCAGCATTTCCGGTAGTGAATTTGTAGAAATGTTCGTCGGTGTGGGTGCGTCCCGTGTGCGTGACCTGTTCGACCGAGCCAAGGCGGAAGCACCCGCCATCATCTTCATTGATGAAATCGATGCGGTGGGGCGGCAACGTGGCGCAGGCTTAGGCGGCGGCCACGACGAGCGCGAGCAGACGCTCAACCAGATTCTTGTGGAAATGGACGGCTTCGAGACGGGGACGAACTTGATTATCGTCGCCGCGACCAACCGCCCGGACATCCTCGACCCGGCGCTGCTGCGCCCTGGCCGCTTTGACCGTAAGGTGATTATGGATAACCCCGATGTCAAAGGCCGCACGGACATTCTTAAAGTCCATGCACGGGGCAAGCCGCTTGCGCCTAACGTGGACATCGAAGCGATGGCGAAGATCACCGCCGGGTTTAGCGGTGCAGATCTGGAAAATCTCATCAATGAGGCTGCGATCTTAGCCGCCCGGCGTAACCTCAAGACGATTGGCATGAGCGAGATGCAAGAGGCGATGGAGCGCGTGGTGATGGGACCGGAGCGCCGTACCCGCGTCATCACCGAAAAAGAGAAGAAGCAAATCGCCTATCACGAAGCCGGGCACGCGCTGGTGCATCATTACATGGACAACCTCGGACCGATCCACAAGATTACGGTTGTCTCGCGTGGGCGGGCTGGCGGATATGTGATGCCGCTCCCGGCGGGGGATACCGCGCTGCAATCCCGCGAGATGTTTCAAGATCAGATCGCCTTTACGATGGGCGGGCGTGCTGCGGAAGAATTGATCTTCAATCAGTTCACCACTGGTGCAAGCAATGACTTGCAGCAAGCGACGCGCATGGCGCGGGCAATGGTGACGCAGTTCGGCATGAGCGACAAGCTCGGGCCGCGCAGCTATGGTAGCGGTCAGCAAGCCGTTTTCTTAGGGCGGGATATCGCCGAGCAGCGCGACTACAGCGAACGCTACGCGCAGGAGATTGACGATGAAGTCAAGGGGCTTTTGCAGCAAGGCTACGAGCGGGCGCTCAACGTCCTGACGACCAATCGCGATAAGCTCGACTATCTCGCGCAGGTGCTCATTGAGCACGAAACGCTTGACCGTCAACAGTTTGAAGAAATTATGGACGGCAAAAATCCGTTCCCCGGATTAGGCACAGCCCCGGCCTTATTCGACGACGGGAATTAAAGTCCTTCTAAAAAGCTCACAAAGCTGTGAGCTTTTTTATTTATTAATATCGTAAAAAAATGTAAAAATTTGTAACTACTCAGCTAACGTGTATATTGCCCGCATCGGCTCAAAGCCGATGGCTACTCTTAGAAGCCCATAAATGGGCTAGCCAGCGCGAAATATCGTTTTATACAGCCCGTTTACGGGCGGCGCATACAGGCGCTGCGGTGAGCTAGTCCCCGGTTTTGAACTGGGGCAGCATATAAATCAGAGCATACCTGAGTAGTTACAAAAATTTTCTGAATTGAGCAAAGTTGCCCCTAACTTGAAATGCACCCTCCACGCCGAAATCCCTTGCACAGACTCCCGATAATGCTGTATGCTAAATGAGCATTACATAAAGGGAATATTAATTATGCAAGAATTTATTCGTAAGCTAGAGCAACTCTCTTTTAAAGCGTTGTCTGCTTTGACAACCCGTTACTATCACGGGTGGTTATTACGTTTTTCCAATGGCTATACGCGCCGCGCCAACTCCGTTAACCCGCTGTATGGCATGAGCGATGACGTTGATAGACAGATAACCTTTGCAGAAAATGCCTATAAACGTGTTGGCTTAACGCCCGTTTTTAAACTCACGGGCGCGGCCTTGCCGGGTGATTTAGACGATCGCTTGGATCATAGCGGTTATGTCAAGTCAGATGATGTCGTCATCATGACGCGCACCCTGGACGCAGCGCCCGGCGCTGCCCTAGACGTACAGTTTCAGCATAAATTTACACCCACATGGCGCGATCCGTTTTTTGAACTAGCGGAGATTGCGACCGACCACAAGAAGACGATCACCAAAATGTTTGAGGCCACCGGGACGACAACGGCTTATGCGTTATTGTGCCAAGATAAGCGGGCGGTGGCCTGTGGACGGGCGGTACTCGATGGTGACTGGGTGGGTTTATATAGCATCGCCACCGCGCCGGATGTCCGGCGGCAGGGGTGCGGCACGCGCATCACCAATGCGTTGCTTGATTGGGCGTATGAGCAAGGCGCGACCAATGCTTATTTGCAAGTTCACTCGCATAACGCGCCTGCCTTGCAGCTCTACGACAAGCTCGGCTTTTCTACAACATATCATTATTGGTATCGGTCGTTGCAGTAATACTACCCTACAAAAAATGAGAGCGCAGTCGGTTAAACCTGCGCTCATCAAACCGCTCAAGAGAAGAAATTTTTTGCGGGGGTCAGGAGGGGAAGCAATAACCTTTCCCCCGCAGGAGCCACGATAGAGGGTTGCTTTTGTTACCCATCAACACTATTAAATGCCACATGTGTCAAAAGTGTATTGGCAAAGTGTAATCTATCTGTAAAATCACTGATCCTAACGTTTTTGATGGAAATGTGCAATTTACCCTTGCCCTCACCCTAAATCCCTCTCCCAACTGCCGCTTTGCGGCTAGGAGAGGGACTTTTCTCCCCTTCTCCCAGCGTAGCGTTCGGGAGAAGGGGCTGGGGGATGAGGGCTAAAACAGGATTCCACCAATTCCGGTAGAACCAGTAAAATCATCAACGGCCTTAGCGCACCTGGATGACTTTCCCCTCAGCCGCCCGCAGTAGACGATCCCACAAGGCAGCCCCTAACCCGGCACGGCCAAAATCCCGCGCCAAGATCACGTCAATATCGCGCTTGTCCAATTCGCGCATTTTGGCGAATAAATTATGGCTGATCGTTTTGAGATCGGCACGGTGCCCTAGGTTGCACACCATGCCTGTATTTTGCAGGTGGTGGATGTCCTCTTGTGCGACGAGTAGCCCGACCCGCTTGCCGTCGGCGGCATATTGCGCCGCCGCTTCGCGCATCGCCAGCAGCACGGAGTACAATGGCCCAGTATACAGGACCAGCAGCGCACTAGGCGAATAATGCTTGAGCATCTGCCCAGGGGCGGTAGTCGCTTCATCGGCTGTAAATTGCACACGACTTTTGACAGCCGGCATAATGCGGCGTAGATCGTCCATGATAACCCCTCCAGGGCGCAGCACAAGTGGCACATCGCCCGTCAAATCAACAACGGTGGATTCCAATCCAATGTTGGTCGGGCCGCCGTCTAACACCATGTCGATGCGCCCGCCTAAGTCGTGGAGGACGTGCGCGGCGGTGGTGGCACTAGGCCGGGTGAAGGTGTTGGCGCTGGGTGCGGCGATGGCCGTATCCGCTGCTTGGATGAGTGCCTGCGCCACCGGGTTTGACGGCATTCGCACAGCGACGGTATTCAACCCGGTGGCGATATTCGCCGGGACGCTTGCCCCCCGGCGTAGCACAATCGTCAACGGCCCCGGCCATAGGGCATCGGCCAAGTCGTAACCAGCTTGCGGCACGTTGACCACGAGTTGTGCGAGTTGGTCAATGTGGGCGATATGCGCGATGATCGGATCATTCGCCGGGCGCTGCTTGGCAACATAAATACGCTCGATCGCGTCGCCGTTGAGCGCGTCCGCACCCAGACCGTAAACCGTTTCTGTTGGGAAGGCCACCAACCGCCCCGCATTGATGATGGCTGCCGCTGCTTGTATCTGCTCTGCGGCGGGATCAATGGGGTCAATATGTAAGACTTGCGTCTGGATGAGCGCGGTCAATGGTGTCTCCTCTTGCATTGGATGAAAGCCTGCACTCTATCAGGATGGGGTTAAGCGATGGTTATCGGATGACGATACTTTGTTTATCGCAAGCATAAGCTTCGTCAGGTGGAAAATCAATCCTCAAGGCGTGGCTGTCTATGGCCGGTGTGCTGAAATCGTCCACTAGATTTTAGGACTTCTGCATGAAATATGTAAACCGTGCTGGCATTCAAACCGACTTCGATGATATGATAGAACAACAATTGAGAGTGGGATATATTATGATGACGAATAAGGTTGATAACGTGATTAAGTGTGCTGATTGTGGCAACATCAACCCCGCTGACACAAAAATATGCACTTACTGTGGCGCGTTGCTTGTCAGCACAGCAGAACAAACGGAAACCCGGACCCTAGGTGATGCAGATTATGAAGACGGAACGCCCAAATGGGGGTCAGCCCGTTTTCATCGCAATAGCTTGATCTTAGGGGTGGAAGAAGAACCGCGTACCTTCATCTTCGATGCGGAAGAAATCGAAGAATTGATTATCGGGCGCATGGACCCGAAAAGCGGTGAAGCCCCGCCAATTGATCTCAGTAAGTATAAAGCCATAGAAAGTGGTGTGTCTCGGCAACATGC
>DAOTTT010000009.1:0-4435 GCA_034437635.1 Anaerolineae bacterium
CACCAAGACCTGGGACAATAAACCCAATATCATTCAGACGCTCATCCAAAGCGGCGATATGAATTGGTACATCAGGATGCCGATTATGGACATGTTCAATGCCTTCTGGTGCAGCTAAAAGTCCTAAAAATTTAATGCGTTCAACGCCCCACTCTTTCAAGATGTCGATCGTAGCCGCTGCCGACCCCCCTGTAGCCAACATAGGATCAAGCACTAAGCAAATTTGCACAGTCGGTGCAGTGGGTAGCTTATTATAATATTGCACCGGGCGGAGTGTCTCTTCGTCACGATACAGGCCAATATGCCACACTTGGACATTCGGCAATAATTCCATAACGCCATCAACCAAGCCTAGCCCGGCACGCAGTATAGGGACTAAACCGATGGTTTCTTTTGTCTTATGACCGTTAGCATCGCCCATCGGAGTTTTCACGGTGTGCGACTCAATGTCGAGATCTTCTGTTGCTTCGTAGCATAGAAGCAAAGCCAATTCATAGACAAGATCACGGAATGCGCGATGGTCCGTGCCCACATCGCGAAGCATGGTCAGCTTGTGCTTGACTAAAGAATGCTGAGATACAAAAACGTTATCCATAAAAGAATTGCCTTTTATCTATTGTCTTTCGCCGCGTGGATTGTACGCACGTTTAAGGGGCTTGTCAAAGCATGGACTACATATTCGGTTTGATCTCGTCTATACTGTATAGAACACTTATTCCGCAGCCAGGAGCTTTTTATGTCCGGTGATGACCGTTTAGTGGGTGGTGGCAAACAAGCGAACGAACGCGATAACATTGCCCTCCGGCCTAAATACCTTAAAGATATTATTGGGCAGGATCGTGTACGCGAAAATCTGGACATTATTATCCAAGCGGCTAAGGGACGCAAAGAACCAATAGATCATGTGCTATTCTATGGTCCGCCTGGCTTAGGTAAAACCTCATTAGCGCATGTCATTGCCAACGAGATGAAAGCAAAAATCCAAATTACTGCTGGCCCTTCCATTGAGCGTGCAGGCGATTTAGCCGCCATCCTCACCCACATGAAGCAAGGCGACATTCTCTTTATTGATGAAGTACATCGTCTAGGTCGCGCTGTTGAAGAAATTCTGTATCCAGCGATGGAAGACTTTAAACTCGATATTGTCATCGGCAAGGGACCCGCTGCGAAGAATGTACGCTTGAATTTGCCGCGCTTTACAGTCGTGGGCGCAACGACACGCTTATCACTCCTTGCAGGTCCTTTGCGTGACCGCTTCGGGGCACGGTTCCGCATGGAATTTTATGATGATGATGCGATGCAATACATCATTAATCGTGCGGCTAAATTACTCAATGTGCCGATTAAAGACGATGGCGCGTTAGAAATTGCTACACGTTCCAGGGGAACGCCTCGTGTGGCGCTGCGCTTGCTGCGTCGTGTGCGTGATTACGCACAAATACGCGCTGATGGCGTGATAACCCGTTCTGTTGCGATTGATAGCTTGAAATTGATGGAAATTGACCAGCTTGGACTTGATGAAATTGATCGTCTTATTTTGAGAACGATTATTGAAAAATTTGATGGTGGTCCCGTCGGTCTGGATACCATCGCAGCAGCTATTAGCGAAGATCGGGCAACTATCATGGACGTTTACGAGCCATACTTACTACAGCTTGGTTTTATTGATCGCACACAGCGAGGGCGTATGGTGACGCGCTTGGGGTATGAGCATCTTAATATCGCCTATATAGAGCAACCGCAAAATAACATGTCAGATGATGGCGACCAACCGACCCTATTTTAGGATTAAACGTCATGGATACCCAGAACTTAGGCCGCATATTACTTGCTGTCGGTGCGTTGATTATGATTGTTGGTGGGGTGTTACTCGTTGTTGGGCGCGGCTTACCTGGTGATATTCGCTTCCAACGGGGTAATGTGACTTGTTTTTTCCCGCTTACTACAATGATAATCTTAAGCATTGTCTTGACTGTGATTTTGAACCTTGTAATCCGTTGGATTAACCGATGAATATCAATGAATTTGATTATGATCTTCCGCAAGAATTTATCGCTCAAACACCGGCAGACCCGCGTGATTCATCAAAGTTAATGATCGTAAAACGTGCCAAGCAAACGCTTAACCATCACATTTTTCGCGAAATTTTAGATTACATTCATCCAGAAGATGTACTGGTAATGAACAATACGCGCGTTATTACGGCACGCATTTCAGCTATGCGGGCTGACACAGGCGGAAAACTGGAAATTTTGCTTTTGCGCAAGCTCAATGAGCGCCAATGGCGCGTTTTGATTGGCGGTAAGCGTGCGCCTGCTGGCATGGCGATACGTTTCGACGCAGCCAATGGTTTACGAGCTGTTGTTGATGAAGAATGGCAAGATGCAGAGCGTATTATCACATTCTCCGAGCCAGTAGAGGCATATTTAGAGCAACTCGGCAAGATGCCTTTGCCTCCTTATATTCATGAGGCTCTTGAGGATAATGAGCGTTATCAGACGGTGTATAGTCAATACGAAGGCTCTGCGGCGGCACCCACAGCCGGGTTACATTTCACGCCGGATCTTCTGCTAGCCCTGCGTGATAAAGGCGTTAAATTATCGTACTGCACGCTTCATATCGGCCTAGATACTTTTCAGCCTGTGCGTGTTGAAGAAATTGAAAACCATAAAATTCACAGCGAACGGGCTATCCTCACTGCTGAAAATGCCAAGATTATCAACGATGCGAAATTAGCTGGTGGCCGGATTATCGCAGTGGGCACCACTAGCGCACGCACGCTCGAAACAGCCGGCATCCTCAGTGCTGGCGGGGATCCAGCCGCCCCTAAAACCAGTGAAAATATGTGTCCTTGGCGGCCTGTCATCGCTTTTAACGCGGATACAAACCTATTTATCTACCCTGGGTATAAGTGGCGCGTAGTCGATGCGATGATAACCAATTTCCATTTACCTAAATCCACTCTATTGATGATGCTTTCTTCGTTGGTTGGGCGCGAATTTTTGCTACAAGCCTACGAAGTCGCTAAAGAAAAGCGTTATCGGTTTTTCTCGTTTGGTGATGCTATGTTTATCACGTAGGTCTAAACGCTTCAGGTGGCGGTTGTTGATAGGTCAGTAACTACTCAGGTAAAGCCTATATCCCGCATCGGCTCAAAGCCGATGGCTACATTAAACGTTAGGAAGCCCGTAAACGGGCTAGTCAGCGCGAAAGATCAATTTTATACAGCCCGTTTACGGTCTTTGCAGTGGGCTAACCCCCGGTTTTGAACCGGAGCAGTAAGCAAATCAGAGCATATCTGAGTAGTTACTCGCTATGTCGGAAATTCGGCTTTTACTAGCGACGATTGCCCGCCGCATAAAACTATCACTCCAGCTGGGTGTTGTAGTGCAGATGACCCTGCGTGTAACACTTCATCCTGTGGTCGCAGATGAAGTTAGTTTACCGATGAAAGTACATTGCCGCTAAAATCATCTTGATTTCGTCGTTGACGATTAGCCGCTAGCTGATTTATAATCATGATCCTTAAGCCCCAATCAACTGGGGCATTTTCTATGTGTTAACCTTCTTCCCCATGAGTTGCTTGCACAAATACGCGACGCGGCTGTGGTGGTAAGTGAAGAACGGAGAAGCTAATGTATGCAATCATTCGTTCCGGCGGGCGCCAATACCGCGCTGAAGTCGGTAAAACCATCGATGTTGAGCGACTGCTCTACGACGTTGATGAGTCCTTTGAAATTGATGATGTACTGCTAGTCGGCGATGGCGATAGCACAGTTATCGGTCAACCTACGGTTGATGGTGCTAAGGTCAAGCTCACGGTTGTCGATCAATTTCGCGCTAAGAAGGTAATCGTCTTTAAGTATCGTCAACGGACAAATTACCGTCGACGTTATGGTCATCGTCAATACTATACACGTATTCGTGTTGACGAGATTATCGCAGTTTAAGCCTGTAGAAGGGAGCATAACTCATGGCACATAAAAAAGGTGGCGGTTCGAGTAGTAACGGTCGCGATAGTAATTCAAAACGCTTAGGTGTTAAGCGGTTCGGCGGTGAGTATGTTATCCCCGGTAACATCATCGTCCGCCAACGTGGAACCAAGTTCCACCCAGGTGAAAATGTTGGTATCGGTAAAGATCACACCATCTTCGCTACGGTAGAGGGCGTTGTTGTCTTTGAAAAAATGCGTGGTCGCAACGGCCAAAAGCGTATTAGTGTTTATCCGGACGTAGAAGCCGCCGCAGGCGACTAACTTTAACCCATTTCCCATCACGCTACCCTGCCTCGGGGCCGTGATGCTGAAATAAGAGGAGATACTCCAAAGTCAACGACCACCCGCTTCAGCGGGTGGCTTGCGGGAAACCGTAAGCCCATGTTGACCAGCCTCAGCCATGCCGAAGGGCAAGGGCTACGTTACGGGCGAATACATAGG
>DAOTTT010000010.1:0-5255 GCA_034437635.1 Anaerolineae bacterium
TGGGTGATGCGTTGCGCCGGGAGCGTTTAGCGCGGTATATTGCCACTTGGCGCGACTTGCGCCCGTTTACGGATGGCAACGCGCTCAAAGCGCAAGGACTCCAACCGGGGCCGTGTTTTGGTAAAATTTTGGCACGGTTGCGCGTCGCCTGGCTGGATGGCGCGGTGACTGATCGTGAGGGGGAAAATGTATTGTTAGCACAGTTGATAGAGGAATTAGAAGATGACTGCTTTAGATGACCCAGGGAGTTTACAGTTAGCGTTTACAGTGGCCGTGCGCCAAGCGGAAAAAGACGATGTGAAAAAGCTGGAATGGCATGGGCAGTTCCGGCACTTTCGTAACCTCATCCGCCGGGCGTACCAAGAGCAGCGCAAAGGCCGCCGCCTTATGCTGGTGGTGGATTTTAACGGCTTTCCCATCGCGCAGATTTTTGTGCAGTTTACGGCTAACAATCGCCGCATTGCGGACGGTCAAACCCGCGCCTATCTCTATTCCTTCCGCGTGATGGACTTATTCCAGCGGCAGGGCATTGGCACATATTTAATGCACCAAGCCGAGCATGAATTGATCCAACGGGGTTTTCTTTATGCGACCATTGCCGTCGCCAAGGACAATGAAGGCGCACAACGCCTTTACTCGCGCTTGGGCTACCACGTTATCGGCGATGATCCTGGTAAATGGCATTACATCGATCATCGTGGCATGACACAGTATGTTAATGAGCCGTGTTGGGTGTTGGAAAAACGGTTAGAAATCCCCTAAAAAGGCCAAAATATGTTGGTTAGTCCACAATTTATGTGGTATAGTTCGTCGAGTTGGTTTTAATTTTTTCGTAATACTCAGTGAGGAATTTATGGCTGTCAAGCAAACTTCTGTGCGGGTTGTCCGTTGGAGTGAATCACAACACCCCTCTGTTTCCATCATCAACCGCCTGATGCACAAAGATGGCTTACGCCCCTACTTATGGAACCCCACCCCGAACCAACGCCAACCTGTGCGCAGTCATGGGTATCACAAGGTGTTATACGTGGTGGAAGGGTCTCTTGAGGTGATCCTCCCCGAAAGTAATGAGCGTGTCACTTTACGTCGCGGCGATCGCCTAGAGGTACCGCCGGGCTTCCGTCATGGCATTAATGTGGGCGCAAGCGGCGCAAAGTGCCTAGAAGCCTCTTTACGCCGTCGCGCAACTGCATAATATTGCGGACTTTTCATCGCATTTTTGATTTCATCAACCGGGGTGCCCCATCCCGGTTTTTGCTTCCCCATATGGATGTATAGTCCGTCTTCGTGCCATGTGGCAACTGTATACACCCTATTTAACACGAATTTTACAACTTCGTTGCGGAAGATGTCGCAATTTGGTCGCGTCTGTATCATATAATCACGCTCATGTAAAATACTGATGCGAGATGAGCGAGTCCTATATTAAGGAGTGTGAACTGTGTTTGAGATTCTCATTGCGGCGTTGGCCGGGGTGCTGTCGTTTTTGTCGCCCTGTGTGCTGCCACTTGTGCCCGCCTATATCAGTTATATGAGCAGCCGCGTGACAAATACGGTTTCCGCACAAGTGGAAGTCGGCGGGGATGGCGCAGCGAGCATCGCGCAGGGCGGCAGTTACCGCTTTGCGATGGGAATGCACGCTGTCGCCTTTGTGCTGGGCTTTACGCTGGTCTTTGTGCTGTTTACGCTGGCGACGGGTGCTGTTTTCCTCATTTTAGAGGATATTCTCATTCGCCTTGGCGGTGTGTTGATTGTGTTGTTTGGCCTACACTTTATGGGTGTGATCGCCCTTGTGTTCAAGTGGATGCGGTCTAACGAAGCTGTGATCGCTAATCCGTTGTTTAGTGTGGCGTTTGCGCTGGCGATGACGAGCTTATTCCTGTGGGGCTTTACTGGAACGGTGGCCGTATGGCAGCCGGGCTTAAACATTGAATCGGGTGTTATCGTCGCCGGGAGCTTTTTATCCGCGCTGGTGTGGGTTGGCTTATTCTTGGGTAATGCCTTCACCCGTCCGTTAAATTTCTGGACGAAGATGCTCAACACCTTAGATTATATGTTTTATGCGGATACCCGCCGCGAGATGCAGGCCGAAGGCAGCAACGGGTTAGCCGGGTCGTTTGCGATGGGCTTGGTCTTTTCTGCGGGTTGGACACCGTGCATTGGCCCCGTCTTGGGCGCGGCGATTGGCTTGGCGCTCAATGACGGCGAGATTGGCGCGGCAGTTGTGCGCATTACGGCGTTCTCGTTGGGCTTAGGTATTCCCTTTATCATCACGGCGCTGGCGATTGATAGCGCCAAAGGCCGCCTGCGTAAGCTCAACCGCCATATTAACAAAGTGAAGGTCTTCACCGGGGCGTTGCTGGTTTTCATCGGCGTGATGATGTTTACCGGGCAATTGCGCGATTTAACCGCAAATCTCAATGACACCTTTGGCGAACTTTCCATACGGATTGAAGAATGTGTCGTCGGTGGCGTGCGTAGTCATATCGCATGGGGCACCCTGGGCACTTGCTTGAGCGATGAGGTGCCGTTTGAAATCCTCAAAGCCGAACACACCGCCGAAACGCTCTCCGCCGCGCAAATTCGCTTTTACTTGCGTGAATATCCCGACCTTGATCTGACGCAATACCTAGACCCGGATGCCGTCGCAGAAGCCCAAGCCGAGCTTGAAGCGCGTGAAGCCGCCGCCCAAGAAGCGGCGAATGTCGATGTAGCAGAGCCGGTCTTTAGTGAAGAAGCCCAAGGCACGGTCAATGCACTAGAGGCCGATGCAATCACTGATGTTGCCGCTAATGCGCCGTCTGTCGCAGAGGTCGGCTTAGGGATTGGCGACCTTGCGCCGGACTTCCAGACGACGACCCTAGACGGCCAGACGGTCAACTTATCCGATTATCGCGGTCAAGTGGTGTTGCTCAACTTCTGGTATACCACATGCCCGCCTTGCCAGGTCGAAATGCCGGAGTTCCAAGCGGCATATGAAGAGTTCCGCGATCAAGGCTTTGTGATTTTAGCCGTCAATCGTGAAGAAGGGCCTGGCGCAATCGCGCAGTTTGCCGA
The DNA here is from genome assembly GCA_034437635.1 of Anaerolineae bacterium. Taxonomy (GTDB): domain Bacteria; phylum Chloroflexota; class Anaerolineae; order Aggregatilineales; family Phototrophicaceae; genus J038. Next base: position 3,058 of record DAOTTT010000010.1, read on the forward strand.
CGAAAACGGCTTGGGCTTCCCCTTGCTGCTGGATGAAAGCGGCGATATTCAGTTCCAGTATGATATACGCGGTTATCCGACATCGTTCTTATTGGATGAAGACGGCGTGATCGTGAACCGCAACTTTAGCATCCTGACGGTAACACAAATCGAAGAATGGATTACCGAAGCCCTATCTTAAAATTTTTACTTACCTTGTTGGCCGCCGCCCTGATGCTAGGAGCGGTGGCTTTGCTTTTATCGGTTGGCTTGCCCCAACGCGCCGACTTTACCGGGTATCGCGTGGAAGGTGTGGCGCAGCCTATCGCGCCGGAGCGTAACGCACTCGCGCCTAATATCACAGCGACTACGCTAGACGGCACATCCATCGAGCTATGGCAATTGCGCGGTCAACCGGTGTTGCTCAACTTTTGGGCGACGTGGTGCGTGCCGTGTGCGGTGGAAATGCCAGAACTCCAGGCGCTCTACGAAGAATACACCGATTTGCACATCTTAGCGATTAACTTAGCCGAACCGCCGCAAGCCGTCGCGGAGTGGGTCGATGCCTTCGGGCTGACATTTGACGTTTTGCTCGACCGCGATCAAACCATCGCCCGCACGTACTTTCGGCACGGCCCCCCGGCGACATACGTCATCGCCCCGGATGGCATGATTGCCGCTATTCATTACGGCCCGGTTTCGATGGGGCGTTTACAAGATGAGCTATCCGCATGGTTGCCCGAATAAGCTATAATGGCGCGGTGAACATTGAATAAGGAATAAACTTTATGCCTGATGATAAGACGTTTGCAATCCGGGCGAATTTGTTCGTTTTGCGCATAGCCCGCAATTGGCTGCGGATTGCGTTGGTCATCCTTGGCGTGTATGTGACGTTACCCTTCGCTGCGCCTACGTTGATGAAACTCGGTGCGGAAAACATCGCACGCGGCATCTACACGGTGTATACGCCATTTTGCCATCAGTTCGGCTTTCGGTCATTTTTCTTGTATGGTGAGCAGCCCGTCTACCCACGTTTTAACGTGCCGAATTCCGGTTGGACACCCTATGAAGATTACGTCGCGGACGAAGCCGTCTTTGAGGATGTCGATATTTATGGCTTCGGCGCGGATCTCATCTTTGCAGCGCGGGAGTTCGTCGGTAACGAGCAAATGGGCTATAAGATGACGCTGTGTGAGCGTGACATTTTTATCTATATGGCGCTGTTCGTCGGGGGTATGATCTACAGCATCCCTAAAGTAAGGCGGCGATTGCGCCCGGTGCCGCTGTGGTTGTATGTGTTCTTGGGTTTAGGGCCTATCGGCTTGGATGGCTTTAGTCAATTACTTAGTTATCCGCCGTTTGAGCTATGGCCGACACGCGAAACGCTGCCCATCTTCCGTGTGATGACGGGGGCGCTATTTGGCATCATGACGGCATGGCTGGGGTTCCCTTATCTTGAGGAGTCCTTCCGGCAGACACAGCGGGTGATTGAATCCAAGCTCAACAGCGCAGGTATTGAACACGAGTAAATAAAAAACTCCCTCATAACGAGGGAGTTTTTTTATAGAATGGGTTGGTGTTTAAGTACCACCACCACCACCACCATCTTGTGTCGGCGGGGTGTAGTCCGGCGGCAAGACCAAAGGCGTTTGTGTCGGCGTTATCGGCGTTGGTGTCCACGTTATAGTGGGTGTATTACTCGGCAACGGTGTTTCTGTTGGCGGTGCCGGGGTAAAGGTATAGGTTGGTGTATCACTTGGCCCCGGTGTTGGTGTATCTTCAGGCGTATTGGTCGGCGGTGGGGGCGGCGGCGCATCGAACGGCACTAAGCCATCTTGCGGATTGCTACCACCACCATTGCCGCTTGAGCCATCCGGCAATGTGCAGTCAAACCAGAAACTACCAGCGAACATCCATTCACCCATCAGGTACGTTTGGTTCAAACGGCCACTGGTGCCACCAAAATCAAGGAAGATGAAGCGTTGTGAATTTGGCGGTAGGCTGTAATTCTGTAACCATGTGCCTTCTGCACGGTCTGTCGGTATACTCAGCGTGCGTGAGTATTGATCTGGGCCTTCCCACACTTTAACCGCTGCGTTGTCGAATGCACTGCCTGTACCGACAAAGACGTTGTCTAAGTAGAGCGCATTCGGGTTGCCTGCAATGGGTTCTACGTAAGATTTAACGCCACCGGCTAACTCCGGCTCTGGATCGGTGTC
>DAOTTT010000011.1:0-8331 GCA_034437635.1 Anaerolineae bacterium
GACCAAGAACCGCTGCTCCCTGAGCTTTTCGGAGCCGGTGTACTCTTTAATGTGCGCGAAGCAGACTCCAGCATGTTGGATAAACCGCTTGCCATAGAGTCTAAACCGCCAGAAATCCCGCTAGCGATGTCATCTAAACCGCCGCCCCCAGCCTGGGCTAATTCACCTGGCAGTACATCACGCGCATGGGGCACACCATCGCGCACAGGTGTACCAGCACGATACCCTGGCAGGTAACGCCCGCCACGATAACGCGGGTAGTACCATGTTGGTATAGGCGTTTGTTTCACCCGTGCAAAGCGGTTAATCCAAGACCGCTCTAGGCCAAACACAATCGCATACGGCAAATATTCATCAAAGTGTGCAGCAGCTTGTTCAGTATCGGCATATTTCTCTAAATTACGCAAGTATTCTCGGAATGCCTCCCACTTGGCGGCCTGTTGCGCCCCGGCGCGTGTTTTGCGCGGCATATAATTACCGACAATCGCCAGTGCACCAATGCCAATCGTCATAGAAACTGGCAAACACAAGAACGTTTCCGTAAATTGGATCGCCCCAAAGATCAAAAATGAGAGCGCCAACATGCCGAAAAATAACAATGTCGCATACCCGGCATAAAGTGCGCGTGTTTGCTTAGGGTTTGCAGTGAATAAGCCTTCCGTCATCAACTCCTCATACAGTTTATCTTTTAAGCTCGGTAGGTACACATAAAAACTGTTCTTGAGGTCATCCATATCTTTTTCAAGCCGTGAGCCAAACACCGCTTTAACAATCTCTTGTTCATATTGCTTTAAGTCGTTGACGGGTTTATCCGTGCGCTTGAATGTAAATGAGCTTGATTTGCCAAAGCCGAAACTCTTCTTTTCCTGCTCCTCTTCGATGACGATATAACCCCGTTGAGCCAAATCAACCACCGTAGAGACAATATCGTGCGTATCCGCTTTTTCGTCGATTAAAGTCCCGACGACCGCAGGTCGCAGGTTACTCGGCGGTTCGGTCAAATACGTAGGTACTAAGCTCGGTTTTGGGTCGCGCCCGCGTGTATACCACAAGGCATAGACGGCCAACGGCGATGCAATCGCCAGCAAAAGCGAGATTGCGATAATCGCCAAGTCAATCAGCGGCTTGATATTCTCGTTAAAATTAACTTCTTCATCGTATTCAGCTTGCCAATACGGTTCTTCCATCCTGGGGTTGTGCGGATACTGCACACGCAATTCAAAACGTTGGTCAGCGCCGATGCGCTCCGTAGCGGTTGCGATAATGCGCGACCCTTGCACGCGGATTGTCGCCGGAACACCATACGTTTCAACTGGATCAACACCTTCACGCGGGCGATAATCCGGCGGCATATCAACGGTAATGGTGCTTGAACCGACCGAAAAGCCGAATTTGTCTTCCGGCACAGCCGTCCACCATAATTGATCACCACCCTCATAAGAGCGCAAAGCGCCCACCACGCGATATTCAATGGTAAAGTCTTCAGTAGCATTTGTTATCGGCTCGAAGAAGTTATACGTAATCGAAACGCCCTCTACCACCCGCTGGACACAATATGTACTCGGTAAATCATTACAGCCTACGCTCAATGCGCGGCCATCTTGAAACACACGAATGCCTTGCAATTCTGTCAAGCGATCCATAGGGATCACCGCGCTACCAAAGCTAAATTGGCCGTCAAAACGCACCGTGTAAATCTCACGAACCAAAAAGCTGTTGTTATCCACATCAACTTCCGTGATTGTCACATCCCATCGCTCCCAAAACACCGAGCGACTTTGTGCGCCTACAGGGGCAACTAACCCCATTAAAATAAGACTTAGCAGCACAAAAAATTTACGCATGGCGCACCTTTATGTTTATCTCAAACCCGCATCTATTATAGCATGTCCCTCAAATCCCGCTGCAAAAGTAGCGCAACACGCCCAAACGATATATGATTTATAGATATTAGAGAATCATGCTAAGGAGACACCCTATGCGTCATCGTTGGATCGCAACTATGGGTTTAGTCACATTGCTTCTGTTCGGTTTAACCACCACAGCATTCGCTCAAGAAGCAACCGACGAACCTGATCCCGAAACAACACAAGAACCTACCGTAGAGCCTACCCCTGCTCCCGGTAATACCTATATCGTGCGCCCAGGGGATAACCTGTTCCGTATTGCCTTGCGCAACGGAACCACGACCAACACGCTCGCACAACTCAACGGCATCGCCAACCCGCGCTTAATTTTCGTCGGGCAAGAGATCCGTCTGCCCGGTGGTGGCGACCCGCCAGCAGAACAGCCTCAACCACCAACAGAAGCACCGGAGTCCATCGTTGTACAACCCGGCGATACCCTTAATCGCATCGCCGCCCGCTATGATACGACCGTTGCCGAGTTGCTCGCTGTCAACACTATCGCCAATCCTAATCTGATCTTCTCTGGTCAACGCATTAATCTACCAAGTGACAGCGCAGCGGTAGAAGACGAAGACACCGAAGAAGAAATGGAAGAAGAAACAGTCGTTGAAGAGCCGGAAGAAACCGCGACCGAAGAGGCCGTCGTTGAGCAACCGGACGAAGCGACAGAAGCCGACCCTGGCATGAGCGAAAGTAGCTTTGCCTATGGTATCCAAGTCTTCTTTGAAGGCCAAGACAACAATCAACTCATCAACCAAGTCAATCAACTTGGTATGGGTTGGGCCAAAATTCGTGTGGACTGGCGCGAAATCGAGCCGACGCAAGGCAACATGGACTTTAGCCAACTCGACGCTATGGTCAACAGCCTCGATAGCGCCGACATCAATATCATGCTCACACTGACTAATGCGCCGACATGGTCACGCAGCAGCCAGGACGAAAACGGCCCACCCGATGACTTGAACACATTCTTCGACTTTGTGGAAGCGACCGCAGAGCGTTACACGGATCAAGTCGAAGCCTATCAAATTTGGGATGAGCCAAACCTGCGCCGTAATTGGAACTGTGGCCGCCGTATGTGCGATACCGACTATCTCTTTATGCTCGGTGAGTCCCATAAGTTCATCAAAGCCATTGACGAAAATACTTTAGTCATCAGCGCCGGGTTAGCACCTACTCGCTTTAACGATCGCATCAACGCCGTTGATGATCGCCTGTACCTAGAGACGCTTTTCTCCCGTGGCTTGGGCACCGTCATTGATGGTGTCGGCGTGCACCCCGGCGGGGAAGCCAATCCGCCCGATGCAACATGCTGCGAAGCATCCCCCGGTGTTGAATCGCACTTTGAGAGCGATAGCTTCTACTTCTTGGATAACATCACAACTTATCGTGATATTGCCGTCGAATACGGTTATGAAGATGTCCCCCTATGGGTGACTAAGTTCGGTTGGGGCACAGCGGAAGACACCGACGCGCCCAACAATGAAAATCAACCGCATTACTCCGTAAACTACACCAGCTTGAGCGAACAAGCCGTTTATATCCCGCGTGCGTTTGAAATCGCACAAGATTTAGAATACGTCGGGCCGATGTTCCTGTATAACCTCAACGGCTGCCAGATTACCGCAGCCGGGGGCTTGCCAGAGCTTTGCTACACCAGTTTAATCAGCCCGAACAACAGCCCACGGACAGCCTTCACCGCTGTACAAGCCATTGACAAATCCACAGAGTAAGCATTAGTTTAAGGAAGGAGTAGCGTCTCCTTCCTTAACAGTTGTATATAGTTCCCACACATTACGAAAAACTGCAATACAATAAACTTGGCGCACAGCAAATGAACAGTTAAAGAAAGCTGAATTGCGATGAGTGATACTGTAACCACTTATCTGAACGCATTATTAGACCGCTATACAGTCCAAGAAAAACTTGGAACAGGTGGCATGGCGCGGGTTTACCGGGGTTATGATAACAATTTAGATCGTGACATCGCCGTAAAAGTCATGCACGAGCATCTTGTGGATGACACGATGTTTAAAGAGCGTTTCGAGCGTGAAGCGAAGTTCATCGCCGCGCTCAACCATCCTAACATTGTGCAAATTTACGACTATGCTGCCCTTGAACGTGATGGTAACACGCTCTTTTACATGGTCATGTCTTATATTCCCGGCCCAACACTGCGCGATATTTTAGAAGACTTGGCCGAAAAAGAGGAACAACTGCCGCAAGAACGGATTGTGTCCATCATCAAAGATGTGAACGCGGCATTAGGGTATGCGCACGAAAAAGGTATGATCCATCGAGATGTCAAGCCCGCCAACATCATCATAGATGAGCAGACCGGGCGTGCTGTCCTCACGGATTTTGGCATTGCACGCTTGGCGCATGGCAGCAAACTCACGCAAGAAGGTGTTACCGTCGGCACCCCTGCGTATATGTCCCCAGAGCAGGCCACAGGCGAACCCATTGACGCACGCAGCGATCTTTATGCACTAGGCGTTATCTTGTATGAAATGCTCGCCGGAGAACCTCCGTTTGAAGATGACGGCAGCTTATCCGTCCTGCTCAAACATCTTAATGAGCCGGTGCCTGCGCTCTCCGAGCGCACAAAAATGGAAAACCCTTACTTAGACGCAGTGATCTTTAAAGCTCTTGCAAAAAAACCAGAGGATCGGTATCAAACCGCCGACCATATGATTGAAGATTTAGAGACCGCTGTCGCCGGGGACGAACCGCAAGCGATGGCAACCGCCCATAATCACACACAACCGTTAAACGCTATCCCCACACCGACAGCAAAGATTAACAGCAGCCCAGGGCGGCCTTCCGGCGTGAGAGGGACAATCGCCCGGTCACCGCTTGGCATTTTAGCAATTGGCATGGCGGCTTTAGTTAGCATTTTGATCTTCAGCATCCTCATGGATGAAGATGCGAACACCACCCAGGCAGAAGACAACCAAGCGGATAGCATACAGGTTGATGAAAGCCTGATGCCGCTTTTCTTCTCTACCAACTTCACACCGGAAAATGTCTATACCAACGCTTGGCCGTTGGGCGTTTATAGTGGCCTAGAGCGGGAAATCATAGACGAAGGGTATATCATCCGTAATACACAAGTTAATGTCGCTGTACCCTCTATATTTGAGGATAGTTCAAATTATGGCGATATTTCCATCCAAATGCGCGGTAAACTCGACCCAGAAAGCGCCCGTGCATCAGCCTATGGCGTAATCTTCCACTACATCAACGAAGATAATTACAACGTTTTCGCCGTTGATGGCCTTGGCCGCTACAGCATTTGGTTGCGCAGTAACGGCGATTGGACAGAACTCCGCAACCCAGCAGCGCCGCCGGAGGCACGCTGGACACGCGATGAAAACATAAACCCACTTGGTGAAGAAAACACGCTGCGAGTAGATATCCTGGGCGATCAACTCATCGGGTATGTCAACAATACGCCTGTCGCTATGGTGCGCGATGCGACTATCGCCACAGGGCGCGTAGGCATCTATGTGGCATCCAACGAAGAGGCGAATGCCACAGCCATTGTCGATATGTTCGCGGTCATGGTGTTACAAAACGCCGGGTCAGAATCTATGACAGGCGACGAGTCCATCAACTTTGGGATTAGCGCGTCGATGGTCGGCCCAGATGACATGGTGGAAGATTAACCCAAACGTGCCTGCAAAGCCACGATATACAACGGAATGAGGCAAGCGACAGCCATCATCGCCAGCACACCTAACGCAATCGTCACACCATCCCAGTTAAAAGCCTCATCTCCTTCTTGATACGGGCGATACGGTTGCGACGACGCAAGCGGTCGACTATCCGCACCCATTTGTTGTTTAGGCGACATCGTAAACGCACGCGGATGCTGTACGCTCTGCCCTGGTGGGGGCGGCACCTGTTGTTGCTGGTCGCGTTGCGGCGCATAGTTAGGCGGCATTTCCGGCGCAATACTATAGCGTTGTGTCGGTAAAGCATGGGGATTTTGCTCATTATCCAGTTGTCCCTGTGGCGGATTAGCCCCCGTCTGCGGGAGATTTTGCGGCGGCGCAGGTGTAGACCGTTCCTCCGGCGATGAAATCGGCGGGCGCTTGCGCATATAGGTTGCCGCGTTCATTTGGTCACGAATGCGCTTTAAGTTGGTGCCGAGCTTATCCGCATCACCATAGCGATCATTAGGCCGCTTGCTCATAGCCTTTTTGACTTGAAAGGCGAGTTCTTCCGGCACATCCTTGTTAAACTCGCGCACATCCGGCACCGGCACTTGGATGTGTGCCATTGCTAAATCTTGTTGGCTGGCACCCGTAAACGGCAAACGTCCGGTCAACATCTCGAACAAGACTACCCCAATCGAATAAACATCTGATGCGGCAGTAGGCTTTTCGCCTTGGGCTTGCTCCGGTGCGAAGTAATGCGGACTCCCCCACACAACCGAAGCGCGGGTTTGTGGTTGGGTGTCGGTCAACGCCTGAGCGATGCCAAAATCCGTAATTTTGACCGTGTTACTACTGTTCAAGAGGACGTTTTGCGGCTTGATGTCCGCATGGACAATGCGCGAACGATGTGCAAAACCGATGCCGTCACAAATTTGAATACCAAATTCCAACGCACGGCTGAGTTCAAGCTGTCCATGTGTGCGTATCATGCGCTTAAGGTCACTACCTTCGACCAATTCCATCACAATATAGTATGTTGCGCCATCATCACCCACGTCAAAAACAATAACAATATTAGGGTGCGACAACCGCGCAATGCTCTGCGCTTCGTATTGAAAACGCGCGATAAATGCCGGGTCAGTCGTCAAGCTAGGCCGCAAGACCTTGACCGCCACCCGCCGCCCTAACGAGCGGTCTGTCGCTTTATAAACAACGGCCATCCCGCCGGAGGCTAACTGCGACTCCAAAGCATAGCGATTATTTAGAATAGTCTCTGCTGAGTTAGACATAAAACACTCCGATAATTGAGGTGTTGACACCTCTCATTGTACAATCTCTTAGGCCATCATGACACTCTACACTAAAGTAAATGACTGCCCCCAAGCGGTTTTGCCGAGTCATAAAAGCGCCGGAACTCAAGTTGGGCGCTGCGGTCCGTCATCGCTGCGATGTAATCCGCTACGACACGATGCACAGATTCCGACTCGATACGCTTTTGATAAGCGTGCGGCAATTGTAACGGCTCCTCCGTATAGCTGTTGAAAATTTCGCTCACAATCCGCTCGGCTCGCTTGGACATCCGCATAACAGTCGGATGATGATACATATTATGATACAAAAAAGACTTCAGTTCTTTATTAAGACGGATGAACTTTTCGCTATGGCTGACGACATTCTCATGATGATTTTGGATCGCATCAGGGGTTTGTGCAGCCATCGTCTCTAGGTTGCTCATGGTCTGCGTGAGCACATCGTCAACCTGCATTCCAATCTGCTCACGGATGAAGCGATGCCGTGTGATAACGTCCATCGCGTGGCCGTGCCAATCCAATCGCTCGCATAGTTCGCGCCAAATCTCAATCTCTTGGAGTTGGTCCGGCACCAGCAAGCCCGATTGAATGCCATCATCAAGATCATGCGCATTATACGCCAACTCATCAGCGATATTGGCTATTTGCGCCTCAAGGCTGCCGCGTGTGGTCGTGTTAAAGCCTGTTGATTCGCTCAAGTCATACTCAGTCTCGTGCTTGGCGATACCTTCCAACGTTTCATAGGTTAAATTTAAGCCCCGCCACATCGGATAGCGGTCTTCTAGCTCATAAACCACGCGGTAGCTTTGATGATTATGGTTAAACCCACCATGCTCTTGCATCAATGTATCGAGAATATACTCGCCAGCATGTCCAAACGGCGGGTGCCCTAAGTCATGCGCCAAGCAGATCACCTCAACCAAGTCTTCGTTAACGGCCAAGGCCCGCGCCAAAGTCCGGCCAATCTGCGTGACTTCGAGCGTATGCGTCAAGCGCGTGCGATAATAATCCCCAGCATCGTTGACAAATACTTGCGTCTTGTATTCTAAGCGACGAAAAGCCGAAGCATGGACGACGCGATCACGATCACGCTGAAAGGCTGTGCGATAGGATGGCTCATGCTCATGATGCGGGCGACCGCGACTGTCTCGGCTGCGGAGCGCGTAGGATGCAAGCAGATAATCCTCCCGTTCTTCAAGTTGCTGACGTGTCCGATACACGATGATTTCTCCTTGACGTGATGAAAGCATAGGGCTATTGTACTCGTTTTACGCTTGATACGCTGTTATAATGCGCTCCAGAAAGGCATTGGAGGATTTATTGGATGGATATTAATCAAATCGCACGGATGATCGAATGGCTGGATGAAGAACGTCGCCGCGATAAGCAAACGATCGCCACGATGGAAGAACGCCTGAGCCAACAGCAAAGCACCATCGACACCTTACAACG
>DAOTTT010000012.1:0-2257 GCA_034437635.1 Anaerolineae bacterium
ATCTTCATTTATAAAATTTATCCTACGCTGGTCGTAATGGCTCTATTATAAGGCAATCAAGGCAAAAATTTAGGTGGTAAAATCTAATGCAGGATTTAGGGGCACAGGATAAGATTGTGATACTATTATGACAATCTACTCAACAGTGTTTGGATTTCAATGACAACGATTTTACTCATCCGCCATGCGGTTAATGATTTTGTAAAAACAGGCAAGCTCGCCGGGTGGACGCCAGAAGTTCACCTCAACGAAGAAGGCGTTGCACAAGCCAATGCACTCGGTGATCGTCTGCGCGATGCCCCACTCAAGGCACTATATGCCAGCCCGCTGGAGCGCACCGTAGAGACAGCCGAAGCGATCCAGCAATACCACACCCATCTCACCATCCAACATAATCGCGAAATTGGAGAAGTGCAGTATGGCGACTGGGAAGGCAAAGAGATCGCCGCGCTGCGCCGCCGTAAAATGTGGGGTGTCGTGCAGGAGTACCCCTCACGGGCACGCTTCCCGAAGGGCGAAGCCATGCGCGACGTACAAACCCGCGCCGTCAACGAGATTGAACGGCTCGTAACCCAACATCCGCGCCAGATGATCGTCATTGTCTCGCACGCGGACTTAATTAAAATGGTAATCGCTCATTATTTAGGGATGCATCTGGATAACTTCCAGCGGATTGTCGTCTCACCAGCGTCGATCACCACCATCCAACTTGGGCATAGCCGCCCCTTCTTGGTGACGATTAACGACACCGCACATGTCCAATATATGGAGCGTGAACGTAAACAAGCAGCGGAGAAATCATGATGCCTGGCCTGGAACTTGAAATTAAACCGGCGGATTTCGTCACTATTGGCACCGTTGGCCCCAAGGGACGGCGTGTTTTCTATTTACAGGCGGGGCGCGATGCCGAAATTGTCTCGCTTATCATCGAGAAAGAACAATCCTGGGCGTTGAGCGAGGCCATTAAAGAACTGATCGACGACATGGAAAACAAGCTCGACGACGACATGAGTACCGATCATATCAAAACGCCGAATATGGACTTGCGCGAACCCATAGAGCCGATGTTTCGTGTCTCGCAGATGGGCTTAGGGTATGAGGAAGACCAAGATCAAATCGTGTTAGTCGCCCAAGAACTCGTCCCACAAAACCCACAAGCGGATGATCTGATTGATGCGAATAAACCCAGTGTTGTCCGCATCTGGTGTAGCCGAGAGCAAATGCGAGCGTTGAGCAATCACGCCATGAAGAAGGTGCGCTCTGGCCGTGCCGACCCCAAACAAAACGGCAGGTTAGTATACTACTGGACATAGCATATGGATGAACGACACTTACCGACAACCGGTGATGAGGACAATAAGACGATCCCGCTAGGCTTTGACCGCATTATGGATGCGCTTAATCATGGCAAGATTGAGGCCGAACACGGGCTGATCCGGTGGAGTTCTAACCATACGTTTCTAACATCGGTGTGCCATGACGATTTAGAAATCCACGCCGTTTATAAACCCCGCAGCGGCGAGCGCCCGCTGTGGGATTTCCCGGATGGAACACTATGTTACCGTGAGCGAGCGGCGTTTGTCACATCGGAGGCGCTCGGATGGTCGGTGGTGCCGCCAACCGCATTGCGCGAAGGCCCACGCGGGTTAGGCTCGTTGCAATTTTTCATCGACCACGACCCCGAATATAACTACTTCGAGTTTAAATCTGCGCTCCTGCCACAGTTAGAACGCTTGGCCTTGTTTGATGTCATCATCAATAATGCCGACCGCAAAGGCGGCCATTGTATCGTGGATGCAGCCAATCACGTTTGGGGCATCGATCACGGGATCACGTTCAATGCCGCGCATAAACTGCGCACGGTGATCTGGAACTTTTCAGAGCAATCTATCCCGGAAAAGCACATCAACGATCTCACCAAGCTGCGTCAATGCCTGGATGATGAGAATGCGTCCTACACGCAAGCGATGACCACACTCATTAGCATCGGGGAAATGGCCGCTTTTAAACGGCGCATCGACAAGCTCTTGACCACAAAGATCTACCCATCCCCTGGCCCTGGCCCCAATTATCCCTGGCCGCCGGTTTAAGTTTTTGTTCACACGGCGATAATTGTTCTACAATAGACAGGTAAGCAAGCAACCCACTTAGGGAGATTATGCCGTGTCCAGTGAAAAAGCCCGCGAACTCGAACAGCGCGGTATAGAAGCCGCTCGCGCTGGTCAAAAAGACCAGGCGCGTAAGCTCCTGCAACATG
>DAOTTT010000013.1:0-1794 GCA_034437635.1 Anaerolineae bacterium
GGGGCATGTTGGCATAGGGCGGTTGCCAGTTGCCAAAGGATGGCTCACGGCCAAAGATCATACGTAGGATGAGCATCAGCACCAATGCGATCAACATGATCGCTACGGCGATCACCGCCAGCAAGACCAAGGTCACCGGGTCGCCTAAGTCAATCGACAGGTCGAGCGGGTCGATGCGTAAAACATTGTCTTCAAACGTAATAAGCGGCGTATCCGGCGCGGTCTGTGTCGGTTGCGCCGGGACCGGAGTCAGTGATTGCGGCGTATATTGCGGGATGGTCAAGCGGAATGGCGCGGTCACATTGTCGCTAAATGTTGCAGCCGTCTCGGATTCAATCTCGTTGCGCCCGACTACAAGCTGGATCTGCTGTTCGCTGCCGGGCGGGTAGCGGGTCGCGTCGAAGCGAATTTCTAAATTCTGCGATGTTTCCAGCGATGCCAGCGGCGGCACCAGCCCTTCCGCCATGACGATCATCGTATCGGTGTTGACATCGCGCACTTCCACACTAGCGGAAATCGACGCAGCCGTGCCTTTGTTGTACACCGCAAACTGCAAGATCACCGTTTGGTTGGTGTCCGTATACGAGATATTTTCCACTAAGATCATATAATCCGGCGCGTTTTGTGCCTGGGCCGGTTGCACGATGACCAACAATGCCATCAGCAATGCGAGAATGCGAGCCATGATTTGCCTTACATGTTGAGCTTATCCGCTTTCATCTCAACTATATGCGGAAAAAGCAAACTTTCCAAGTGATGCAGACCATCGCTCGCCCCACGCCTACCATACGGCAGATTACGTTATAAATTTAGAACAAATCGCCCTCTGAATATTGCTGGCGCAACACCTTTTTATTGAACTTGCCCACGCTCGTCTTAGGGATTTCATCAATAAAGACGAACTTATACGGCATCCAGAACTTGGCGATTTGCGCCTCTAAAAATATGCGGAGTGCGTCCTCGGTCAAATCACCATCGGATGTAGGGGCAATCATCGCCATAGGCCGCTCTGACCATTTTTCATCCGGGATCGCAATCACGGCGGCTTCCAGCACTTGTGGATGCGACATGATGATATTCTCTAGCTCAACGGTAGAGATCCACTCGCCGCCGCTCTTTACCAAGTCTTTGGTGCGGTCGGTGATGTTCATATAGCCGTTGGGGTCGATGGTCGCTACATCCCCCGTGCGGAACCAGCCGTCATTGGTGAAATGCTGGAAAAGCGGTAACAGCGTGCCGTCGATAAAGATCACCTTATCTTCCGCATGGTTGACGATCCATGCGAGTTGCTCCGGGAAAGGCGAATGTTCAAAGTATGGCAGACTGCCCCCCGCGCCAGGGATGCCGAAGTAAAACTCCACATGCTGATAATTATTCCAAGCAAACGTGCCGATGCGATCCCCGGCTTTGACACCGAGCTTTTTGGTCAACACATTACCAAGCATCTTAGATCGCTCTTAGGCAATCCCAGAAAAATAATGTGTAACTACTCAGGTATGCTCTGATTTGCTTACTGCCCCGGTTCAAAACCGGGGGCTAGTCCACTGCAAAGCCCGTAAACGGGCTGTATAAAATTGATCTTTCGCGCTGACTAGCCCGTTCATGGGCTTCCTAGCGTTTAATGTAGCCATCGGCTTTGAGCCGATGCGGGATATAGGCTTTACCGTGATTGCTAGTACACGTCAGCGGAAGTACAGCTACAGTATGGGAAATCAGAATAATCCAATGAAGAGGCTTGACAGCTTACTCACCACTCCTAAAACTAACTGATGTATTATTTCCGCCAGGCTGTAC
>DAOTTT010000014.1:0-7768 GCA_034437635.1 Anaerolineae bacterium
GCACACCGCGCACGATCTTTTGTCCGATGCATGGTGGTAGCTACACGCGCCAACCATGCTTTCCTCCACCCGCTAAAGACGGGTGGTTTCCAGCAAGGAGGTTTTGATGAAGCGATTACTCATTCTCACATTGTTGGTTATTGGCGTGCTTGCGCTCGGTGCGTGGACATTTACCAATAACACAGCAACAGAAGAAACCACACCGACCATCATACAAGATGATGACGAACAAACCGTCGTCTTAGAAGACGACATCGAACGCCCAGACTGGCAATTAATCGAATTAACCGATGTCGTCACCAGGGAAACGTTCACGCTGGCCGACTTCTACGGCAAAACCGTTTTTGTGGAGCCTATGGCGACTTGGTGTTCTAACTGCCGCTCACAATTGCGCAATGTCGCCGCCGCCCGCACCGCATTTATGGAAGAAGGTGTTGAAGATGTGGTCTTTATCGGCCTCAGCGTAGAAATCAACTTAGATGACAGCCGCTTGGCCGACTATCAAGAAAATCAAGGTTTTGACTGGCCGTTTGCCATCATTGATGAAGAGATGCTCGTTGCATTGGTGGAAGAATTTGGCCGTAGCGTCAGCAATCCACCGTCAACGCCGCATTTCGTCATCAGGGCGGATGGCACATACACCGATATTACAACCGGCATTGAGTCGCCTGAAGAAATCCAAGAGCAAATCTTGCAAGCCATAGAAGACAGCGCCCCAACGCTCATCATTGAAGACGAAATTGAAGATGAAACAGAAACATCTACCGAGGAAGAAGCGGTCACGCTGGATATTGAGCGTCGCCCCTGGCAGTTAATCGAACTGACCGATGTCGCCACCGGGGAAACGTTCACCCTCGCTGATTTCGACGGACAGACCGTTTTTGTCGAGCCGATGGCGACGTGGTGCTCTAACTGCCGCGCTCAGTTGCAAAGCGTCAGCGCCGCACAAACCGAGCTTGATGCAGATGATGTCGTATTCATCGCCTTGAGTTTAGAGACCAATTTGGATGACGACGATCTCGCCGATTATGCGACACAATATGGCTTTGATATGACCTTTGCCGTCATGAATGAAGATTTCCTTGTTGCGCTGATCGAAGACTTTGGTCGTAGTGCGTCCAACGCGCCATCATCGCCGCACTTTATCATCGCGCCGGATGGCAGCATCAGCGATATTGAAACCGGCTTCGAGTCTACCGAAGAAATTATCGAACAGATCAACGCAGCACGAGGCACATAAACCATGATCGAATGGAGCGAACTCTGGACACAATTTACACTGGGTAATGCGGCAATCTTAGCCAATGTATGCCTTTTGCCCCTTTACCCCGGCCTGATCGCATTTCTGGCGGGCAACGTCCAAACAGCCCGTGCAGGTGCCACCGAAGGCGGCGATACGGACGAAGTTGTCACCAATGAACGGCCTGTATGGGTCACAGGGTTGCTCGGCGTGTTCGTACTCATGGGGGTTATCACGGTGATGGTCATCCTTGGCCTGATCTTACATCTGCTCAAGAGTGAATTCGCAAACATCTTTAACGTGTTGTTGCCGGTCATCTACATCACCATTATCATTCTGGGGGTGTTGATGTTCACCGGGCGCAATCCCTTCGCCACAATGACGACCATCCAAGCGCCAATGTTGAGCAATCCCTTTGCGACGGCGTTCTTGTATGGCTTGCTCATCGGCCCGATGACGTTACCATGCACGGGGCCAGTTATCACCAGCGCCATCGCATTCGGTGCGACTAGCCCTACCAGCAACATCGGCACGGAGATCATTTACTTTACGGCATTTGGCCTTGGGTTTGGGTGGCCGCTCTTGGTGCTGCCCTTGTTCGCAGCACCTTTGCAGAAGAAGTTCACACGCTGGCTAACCAAGAACCATACATTACTCACCCGCGCCTCTGGTGTGTTGCTCGTTGGCATCGGCTTGTTCGGTTTCTATACCGAATTTATCGAGCCAAGCATCACCAGTGTTTAAGCGACCTAATGGCGGTCTATGTCCCGACGACGAGGCCGCCATCCACACTTAACGTAATCCCGCTGATAAAGCTCGCATCTCGTAACTACTCAGGTAAAGCCTATATCCCGCATCGGCTCAAAGCCGATGGCTACATTAAACGCTAGGAAGCCCATAAACGGGCTAGTCAGCGCGAAAGATCAATTTTATACAGCCCGTTTACGGGCGGCGCATACATGCGCTGCAGTGGGCTAGCCCCCGGTTTTGAACCGGGGCAGTAAGCAAATCAGAGCAGACCTGAGTAGTTACCTTTATCTTGTAAACGCATCATCAAAATTCTTTTGTGTATTAAAGTTACGCCGCCTTTTACGCATCACAAAAGGATCATTGTTTTAACGGCGTTTCTTCTTGCTTTTCTTAAAGCCGCCGCTGCCATCCATGCGCACAATACGCGGCTCAAATTTGCCGACAACATCCACCAGATCAGTCTGGGCGGCCATCACCGCATGGATGTCTTTGTAGGCTTGCGGCGCTTCGTCCAAGTCTCCGCCTAATAGCTTAATGCCGCGCTCCTTAAGGTAGGATTTCTGTGCATTTTGGGTGATGCTTTTCTTCGCTTCCCGGCGGCTCATCTGGCGGCCTGCACCATGCGAAGCGGAGTTAATCGCCTCGTCATTGCCTTTACCACGCACCACAAAGCCCGGATCGCCCATCGAGCCGGGGATGATGCCCAAAACGCCTGCCCCCGCCGGGGTTGCGCCCTTACGATGCACCACAACTTCGCGCTCGTTGCCGTTATCATCGGTCAACGTTTCCTTCCAGGCGAAATTATGATGATTTTCTATCGTTGCTGCCGGGCGCTCACCGATGGCCTTCGCCACACGTTGATGAATCACCGCATGATTAGCCGCTGCGAAACGACCCGCCAACGACATGCTCACCCAATACTCGTAACCCAAAGACCAATCCAGCGACAACCACGCCAAATGCTGCACGGACTTATCCAGCGCGGGGTGTTGCTCTTTCGCCAGTTTGGAAAAGCGATCCGCAATCGCATAGCCCACACCACGCGAACCACTGTGCGAAAGCAAGGCCAAATAGTGGCCTTGCTTCAACCCCAGGTCATCAGCGTCAAGCGTAAACGCGCCCCATTCTACAAAGTGGTTGCCGCTGCCGCTCGTGCCCAATTGCCTATAGGCTTTATCCTTGAGCGTATTTAAAAAACCCGTTGCCTGCCAATCAGGGTCATCGAGAACTTCGTGTTCGGCGCAGCTATGCCCTTGATATTGCTTGCCCGCACCAAAGAGCGTATTTTCCAGAAGGGCGTTCTCAAAACGGCCAACTTGCTGGCCTAGGACATTAGGCGACAGTTCAAAAATTGACATGCGCATCCGGCAGGCAATATCCACACCGACCGCATACGGAATAACTGTGTTTGCCGTCGCTAAAACGCCGCCAATGGGCAAACCATAACCCACATGCGCATCGGGCATCAACGCGCCGGATACAGTAATCGGCAGACGCATAGCCGCGTCCATCTGGTTAATTGAGCCTTCGTCAATATGTTCTGGCCCCCATACCGTATACGGCAGCGGGTTTTCGTGTAGATCGTACATAAAACACCCTTCTAACATTAAAACACTTTTACGTATCATAAAGGGTCACAGCGGTCTTTTCAAGTAATGATTTGCCCGTACAAGTAACTATGTTACAATGCGTCTATACATAGTATACATAGGAGAATATGATGTCTGTCGTCACAATCCTCAAGCAAGCAGACATTTTTGACGAACTGACCAATACGCAACTAGAGCTTATTGGGTCGATCTGCTCGGAAAGACATTATCAGGCCGGGGACATCATTTTTGAAGAAAACACCCCCGGTGACGAACTGTACGTCATCGCCACTGGTGAAGTGCAAATTCAAGTTAATCCCTCATTAGTCGGACGGGAAGAACCCAACGCGCAAGCGCACACCATCGCAACACTGCGCCGGGGGCAATCCTTCGGCGAAGTTTCGATGGTCGATGAAGGACTACGCTCCGCCGGGGCGCGTTGCTCACAACCGGATACCCGCCTAGTCGTCATCCCGCGGGATAAACTCATGCTGCTATGCGACACTTACCCACAATTAGGCTATCGCCTCATGCGCAACCTCGCCGCAGATCTCGCCATGAAGATCCGTCATACCGATTTACAAGTGCGCGAACAACTCACCTGGGCGCGTAAAGACGACGCTTAGAAATAGGAAAAAAGCGCCATCTGTATTTACATTTTTAGGTGATTGTGTAAAAATCAACCTGCTTCTAACCTTTACGAAGCATTTCATCCTATCGATTCCAAGGAGTGATTCTGACGATGAGAAAACTGGCAACCTTTGTTATGGTGGCTTTGCTTGCGCTTAGTGCCGTAGCAGCCCAAGAAGAAGAGCAAGCAGAAGCGGAAGAAAATCTAGGTCAAGTCCGCATCGCACACTTTGCGCCGGATGCACCCGCAGTTGACATCTACATTGATGGCGAACTGAGTGCCGCCCAAGGCACGAACTTCGGGGATGTAACCCCCTGGTTCCAAATCCCTGCTGGTAGCTATGCGTTTGCCGTTGTCCCCGCTGGTGAAACAGCAGATAACGCCGTTATCGAAGGCGTGGTCGAAGTCGATGCGGATAGCTGGTACACCGCCGCCGCCATCGGGCTAGCCGTTGACGAAACGCTAGAACTGCGCGTCATCGAAGAAGACTACAGCCCGCTCAGCTTTGGCGAAACCCGCATCAGCGTCTTCCACGCTATCCCGCGTGTTGACCCGGTTGACATCCTGGCTGATGGCGATACCCTGTTCGCGTTGTTGGCCTACCCGGACAGCCTACCGGACGCTGAACGCGATCAAAACGATGGCTTCGACAGCCTGACCGTGCCGGAAGGCGAATTTAAAGTACAGATCGTCAGCAACCTAGACAACAGCACGGTGCTGGTTGAGATCGGCAGCTTCACCTTCACCCAACAACGTCATTACTTCGTCGCGGCTGTTGGTACGATAGAAGCCCCGTCCTTCGTCTTGGTCTCCACCAATACCGAAACCGTCGCTGACGAGTTCGCTGGTGACATCCGCGAAGTCGCAACATCCGACGCAACCAACGGTTTTGTGCGCGTGGCACATCTCTCCACTGGTACGCCACCCGTTGATGTCTACATCAATGGCGAACTGACCGACATCCAAAGTCTGGAATTCTCTTCCTTGACCGCGTTTGTTGAGTTACCTGTCGGCACTTATAACGTCGCCGTGACAGCAGAAGATCAACCGCTGGAAGAAGCCGCACTGGAATTTGACCTGACCGTCGGTGGCGATCAATACCTAACGGCTGTCGCTTACGGTATCATCGCTAACGACACCCTGAGCGCGACTGTTGTCGAAGAAGATACCAGCCCGCTGGATACTGGCCTCGTGCGTGTGTCGATGTTCCACGCCTTCCAAGGTGCGCCGCCCGTTGACTTGATCCGTGATGATGGCCTGGACGCGATCCGCTTCCTGGCTTACCCTGGCACTCTGGAAGACAACGACGGCTTTACCAGCGTTGACCTGCTGGCAGGCAACTATGGTTTTGATGTCGTCCTGAGCGATGACACGACCAACGTCGTTGCTGAAATCGCCGCGATTGATTTCGTCGCAGGCCGCAACTACTTCATCGGCGTTATTGACGGCGATGAAGGCTTCACGCTGGAATACTTTGAACTTCCATAAGTAAACCCGGACTATACTAAAAAGCAAAAAGGACGCTCATAATCGCTTGAGCGCCCTTTTTTATTGCGTGTTGGCGGCTGTTTATTCCACAACCAGACGAACAAACTTCCGCTTGCCGACCTGTAACACAACCGGCAAAGCATCCGGCGTGACCGTTGCATGGGGGTCCTTCACCGGGTCGCCATCCTGCCGGATGCCGTCTTGTTTCATTAGGCGTTTGGCTTCGCCACCACTGCTGACCATATCCAAGCGGCGCAGAATATCCACGACTTTTTCTTCGGCTGTCAGCACTTCTTCCGGCACATCGTCCGGCACTGCATTTTTATCGTGACTGCGGTAGAGTTCGTCCCAACGCTTTTGTGCGGCTTCTGCGGCTTCTGGGCTATGGAAAATTGAGACAATTTCCCGCGCAAGGCGCATTTTCGCTTCGTTTGGATGCAGGCTACCGTCCTCTAAGCCAGCCTCAAATGCCGTGATTTGATCGGGCATCCAGCCCAAAATGAGCTTATGATAGATCGACATAGACCGATCCGGCAGACTCATGACTTTGCCGTACATGTCCCAGGGTTCGCTCAAAAGCGGAATGTGATTCCCCAGGCTCTTGCTCATTTTGATGTCACCATCCGTACCGGGCAAGCTCTCGCCCATGATGATCGCCACTTGTGGCTTTTGACCCAAGCCGGATTGCAGCTTACGCCCGGCAACCAGGATATTAAAGAGTTGGTCTTGCCCGCCGACCTGCACATCGGCCTCTTGTGCAACCGCATCATAGGCTTGCATCAATGCATAGAAAAATTCATGCAGATAGATCGCCTCACCAGCATCAACACGCTTGGCGAAGTTCTCGCGCACCAAAAACTGCTGCACGGTGAAGTTGCTGGATAAACGGATAATGTCGGCAAAGTCCAGCGGCGAGAGCCATTCATCATTGCGGCGTACACGGGTCTTTTCCGGGTCGAGGATTTTAAACGCTTGCTCGGCATAGGTGCGGGCGTTTTCCGTCACCTGCTCCGGCGTGAGTTGATTACGCGCCTTATCTTTGTCGGACGGATCCCCGATGAGGCTGGTAAATGTGCCAACAAGAAACGTGACATCATGCCCAAAGTCTTGGAATTGGCGCAGCTTGCGCATGGTGATTGTATGGCCGAGGTGCAAGTCAGAAGTACGGGGATCGTAACCACAGTAAACGCGGAGGGGTCGTCCTTCTTTCTCAGCTTCGATAAGCCGTTCGCGCAGTTCTTTTGTCATGCTTTTCTTGGTGTCCGGGTCGCCATATTCCGCGCCGGACATCAAGACTTCTACTTGTTCGTCAATCGTTGCCATGTATCGAACCTCTATACAGTCCATTAAATGGCGACGATTTTACCATAGACGCAGGTTAATGAGAGCAGGCGTTATCCAACGTATCGTCAAATAGCACGTAGATGAACAAGGACACATATAACGCGCCTTCAAAAATCACGAGAAAATCAACATCGGTGACGAAGAAATTATACATCACGATAAAAATATTCAGCGCCAAGATGAGCCGCAACATAAACAGCGCCCAGCGTTGCATCTGCCACAAGCCCCAAGCATTAAACAGCAGTATGCCGCTGATGCTTACAGCGATAGCGTGGAACGCGACGTTTACACCTTGCGTTGTCAGCAAGGATGGCAACGCGGAGATCAAGCCAAATCCGGCAACGACGCATAAAAACGCGCATAACATCACCAAACCAATAGGACGGGACGTTTTGAAATCGACTGTTTGCATGGGGAAACTCCAGATGAGATTGTGTTGACTCCAAAATAGTCCTCTTGCCTGAGAATAGGCTAGAGACAGTGTGAAGACTTGATGTGCGCTTAATGAAAATTATCTCATAAAGTGCGATAGTTATTTACCCTGTCTCATATTATAATGCGTGGCATGATACAAGCCACAAAGCAGGACAAAACCGGTCAACGACCACCCGATTTATCGGGTGGCTTGTAAAAGCCCATGTTGACCAGCCTTAGCCACTAAAACGTGGCTCCGTTACGGGCGAATATATAGGCACTTCGGGGTGACTGAACCAGCCCCGAACCCTG
>DAOTTT010000015.1:0-1868 GCA_034437635.1 Anaerolineae bacterium
GCACACCGCGCACGATCTTTTGTCCGATGCATGGTGGTAGCTACACGCGCCAACCATGCTTTCCTCCACCCGCTAAAGACGGGTGGTTTCCAGCAAGGAGGTTTTGATGAACGCATTATTCGGTTTTATGGCATCTAATGCAGGGCGCGGTATACGGATTGTCGCAGGGATCACTTTAATCGCATTGGGCTTAGTCGCAGTTGGCGGCACCGGTGGCGTAATTATGGCAGTGGTGGGTTTAGTGCCGCTGGCTGCTGGCGTATTCGATATTTGCATCTTCTCCGCACTGTTTGGCGGCCCGCTTAAGGGTGACGCGATCCGGTCGCAGTAAGGTTAATGCAGGTGCGTATCGACTTCGTAAGCCGTGCGGTCGCTACGCGCCAGTTCTTTACCACGTGCTTTGGGGGCTATCGCCAATGGGCCGATGCCCTTTAAGCGCAGTTCGATGTTAATCATCTCTTCCAGCTTGGCCTTATCCTTGCTGCTGACGTAGGCGAGTTCATCCGCACGGGTGAGCGCATACGGGTAAGGGTTGCGGCCTTGCATCGCGGCTTGATCCAGCAAAACCGCGTGCAGATAATCCACGAGTTGGGGGTTCTTCGCCACCCACGCGGGGACATCCACGCGGGCGATGTTGCTATGGCGCTCGTTGCCGACTTTGACGTAAAAGAAAGCGATTTCATGTGCCGGGTTGCGTTGTTTAAAGGCGAAGTTACGCGGTGAATTTTGCACGAGCGTTGCGCTGCGTTCCCCTGGCTTTAAAACCGCCCGGAATAGATGCTGGTCGCGCAGGCCGTCTAGGTCGCCGCCGCTCTCGATTTCCTTCTGCTTAAACTTCAACTCTTGTGCATCGCGTATCGTCAACAGGTGCAATAAGCGCAAGACGACACTCCCACGCGGGTTATCCACATAACCGCCGAGCGCAAACTTCGCGCCTTCGTTCTCGAAGTCGTGCAAACGCGAGAGCGCCCCGTGATAAGCGTTCATCAGCGTGTCTTGATCCATGATTTCTTTGTTGGGTGCGAACATCAAGTTGTTATCGTACAGTGCGACGATGGGTTCCTTGTGTTGGCGGTAGCGTTCCCATGCAATCTCTTGTAGAGCTTGCATCTCCGCGACGGTGCGGCGGGCATCAACGGTACGGTTGGTGATGACGCGCTGGTGTTCGTCGTGGACGTGCGCCTTGTGATAATACAGCGACGGTATGGTGAGCTGTTCTGGCAAACTAGCATCGCTGGTGCGGTAGATGTACACGCCAATATTGATGAGATAATAATGCACCGGGGCGCGTTCGTTGGGGTAAATCTGGCTGCCATCAGCGGCGATGATCGTCGTATGCTCTGGTGTAGGCGGCGGCGCAGGGAAGATCATATTGGGCGGCATCGCCATGTCATCGAGCAACGCTGCGCCCCGGTAGCCGCTGATGTTTGATTGCCGCACCCACTGGATGCGCTCGCTAACCGCGTCTATATCCCCGGCGGCGGCAAAGCGGCGCTTGGCGATTATCAATTGCTCGCTGATGTCAAAATCCAGTTGTTCGACCATATCACCCATTTTTTGCACTTGGGCGGTGAGCTTATTGAATTCTAGGGACATAAACGGTTTTCAGCTTTCGGCTATCAATTACGGTGTTACACCTATACCTATCTTATAGCAGATGGCTGAGATCTGATAGCTATTGAATCAAAAAGGGTGCATTTCAATATTTTGGCAACATCATTAGAAATCAAGATTTGTAAGTTCACACACAAGCACATCTGCCAATAATCTGAAATGCACCCAATCAAAAAGGGGGTATTTCAATATTTTGGTAACTACTCAGGTATGCTCTGATTTGCTTACTGCCCTGGTTCAAAACCGCAGGTTGA
>DAOTTT010000016.1:0-4775 GCA_034437635.1 Anaerolineae bacterium
GCACACCGCGCACGATCTTTTGTCCGATGCACGGTGGTCGCTACACGCGCCAACCATGCTTTCCTCCACCCGCTAAAGACGGGTGGTTTCCAGCAAGGAGGTTTTGATGAATATTATCATCTTTCTCGTAATCGTCGTGATCACTGTCGGCCTCATGGTCTACATTGGCTTACGACAAGACCAAGAAAAAGACCCGCTTGCGGATCGCCTGTCGCAATATGGCGAACGCGAACTGCCAGAATCGCTGTCCGAAGTCGAATTGTCTATCGGCTTCCGCGAGCGTGTGCTTGAGCCGTTCCTGATCGGCCTATCTAACTTAGTGACCAAGTTCACGCCACAAAAGCAGCTCGAAACGACCCAACACAAGCTAGAGCTAGCCGGGTCTACAGCGGATCCGTCCGTATTCTTTTTACAACGCATCGTAATGACCTTCGTCTTTGGCATTGGCGGCGCTCTCATGGGGTTTGTCGTGCTTAATGAAGCGGCGATGACATCGATTGCAATGGCCGGTGGTGGTGCGCTTCTGGGTTATTACTTCCCGATGATTTCGCTCAATAGCAAGATCGGAAAACGCCAAGAAAACATCGTTAAGGCGCTGCCAGATGCGCTCGACTTACTCGTGATCTGTGTGGAGGCCGGTCTCGGCTTTGACATGGCGATGGGTAAAGTTTATGAGAAGTGGGACAACGAGTTGGCTTTGGCTTTTGGCCGTGTCCTGCGGGAAATCCAACTGGGTAAACTGCGGCGCGAAGCCATGCGTAACATGGCCGAGCGCATGGACGTAGCCGACGTAAACGCCTTTACTGCGGCGATCATCCAAGCGGATCAACTCGGTGTGAGTATGGCAACGATCTTGCGTGTGCAGTCCGACCAGATGCGCGTGAAGCGTCGTCAACGTGCACAGGAAAGAGCACAGCAGGCACCGGTTAAGATGATGATCCCGATGGTATTGCTCATCTTCCCGTCGATCTGGATCGTGTTGCTTGGCCCAGCGGTATTGAAGATTATGTCTTCCGGCGCGAGCAGCATGTTTTAATGTAAATCTTTACATTGATACAGTATAATAAGGCCACAGTGTTATTGGACTGTGCCTTTATTCTTTATCAGTGTGAGGCACAATAAATGCTAGAAGCACAAAAAACACCCCAAGCCCAGTTGCAAAATACGCCTGGGCTTTTTGCGTCTTTTGGCCGTCAGTTGTTGGATTTAATCTTCCCACCGCGTTGTGTGCATTGTGGTCGTATTGATGCGCACTGGTGTGCGGATTGCACCGCCGACCTACAAGCGGTGTCGATCAACAGCCGCACGCAGACAACCAGCCTCCCCCATTTGACCATCCGCAGCAGCGGCGAGCATGATGGTATTTTGCAACATGCCATCCAAGGGTTAAAATATCATGGTGTGCAGGACTTAGCGATGCCATTGGCGGCGCGGCTTATCCCGCTCTTGCCGGGTCATGCCGATGCGATTGTGCCTGTGCCCATGCACAGCGCACGTTACCGCCAGCGGGGGTATAACCAAGCGGCGCTACTGGCCGCAGCCCTAGCCGAGCAAACAGGCATCCCGCTGTATGACAGCCTCTTGCAACGCACCCGCGCTACCCGTACACAGGTCGGCCTTAACCGTGCGGAACGGCTGGAAAACGTCAGTGGCGCGTTCCAAGCCTATGATACAATAGTGGGTACTAATGTCGTTTTAGTCGATGATGTATACACCACTGGCGCAACCTTAATCGGGTGTGCGCAAGCCTTAACTAGCGTACAGGCGGTTTTTGGCTTGACAGTCACGACAGCCACTAAGCCGCTTTAAAATATTTATTTCTGTGCAAAGGAGTACAGCATGAACGTGAACATTCACGGACAAAATATTACGATTACCCCGCAAATAGAAGCTTTCGCAGAAGACAAGCTCGGCAAACTTGATCGCTATCTCCCCAATATTATCGAAATCCGTTTGGAGCTTTCGCGCAATCATACCCGACGCGGCGTTGACCAAACCATCGCGCAGATTACGCTGCGCCACCAACGCGGCGCAATCCTGCGCTCAGAGACCAAACTCCCCGGCGAAGACCGCGAAACCATCAAAAAGGCGATCATGGATGCATCCGATAAGATGTATCGTCAGATTGAGCGCTTTAAGGGCAAAGCCATGAAGCGCAAACGCCAAAACAAAAAAGAGGAAATGTTCATCGCCACAGCAGCGGAGCTAGAAGCGGCTGAACCGGTGCCGATCTACGAAGAGATCGCCAGAGAATATGAAGAAATGGAGGAGGGCGAAGATAACGCCATCCGCCATAAAGCGGTGGAGGTCATCCCCATGAGCGAAGAAGACGCTATTGAGCAGATGGAGCTACTAGGGCACAAGTTCTTTATGTTCCTCAACGGCAAGACGGGCGAAATCAATGTCGTCTACCTGCGAGACGGCGGCGGCTATGGGTTCCTGCAACCCAACCGCGTCTA
The DNA here is from genome assembly GCA_034437635.1 of Anaerolineae bacterium. Classification (GTDB taxonomy): domain Bacteria; phylum Chloroflexota; class Anaerolineae; order Aggregatilineales; family Phototrophicaceae; genus J038. Next base: position 2,460 of record DAOTTT010000016.1, read on the forward strand.
AATCATCCTCATTGGTTGCTGCGCCATAACTCGCGCAGTAACCAATACTTCTTGAACTCATACCACGCCATCAGCAAACTCAAGCGCAGCCCATGCAAGCCGTCTTTGTATCCCTGCAACGTAAAAAAACGCCAGCGAAAATGCCGTAACGGTTGCAGAATAAAATTACGCGGTTTTGGCCGTATGCCTTGATCGTACAAAATACGCGCTTCGTAAGCGGTATATTTGCGCTGCTTAGCCGCGAACTGCGCCGCATCACGGTAATTATAGTGCGTGATGTGATTATCTAGCGTGCCCAGGGCGGCATCACCCCCCTTGAGCACCACCACCTCATGGACTTTGCGCTGTGGGTCATAGTGCGCGGCGTGGAGCTTTAGCAAGCGTGTCTGATGGTCAGGATACCAGCCTGTCGCCCGTGTGAGCTTGCCGAAGATGTAATTATAGCGCGGGATGCGATAGCCTTCATACGTCGGCTGTTGGATGGCAGCGCGGATCTCCTGCGCGAGTTCTGGCGGGATGCGCTCATCAGCATCGACAAACAGCACCCAATCCGCTTGACCTTCCACAGATTTTAAAGCGGCATTGCGCTGTTGGGCGTAATTTTCAAACGGGTTTTGGATAACCTGTGCACCAGCAGCGCGGGCTAAGTCGATGGTTTCATCTGTGCTGTAGCTATCGAAGACCAGCACATCATCCGCGAACGGCACGCTCTTGATGCACTCTTGGATGTGTATGGCTTCGTTATGAGTCAAAATGATTGCGGTTAAACGGGGCATTTTACGTCACCATCGCGATCACATCACGGTACACCGCGATCATCGCATCACGGTCTTGGGGATCGGCATAATCCGTAGGCGCTTGCTTGATCTTCCGCCGCATCCCGGCGCGGATGAGCCACTTTGCCAGGGGGCGCTTCCACACCGAGAAATGCTTGTCGATCAACTTAAGGCGGCTTTCCCATAGATGATGAGTGGTACGCGGGCGTGCCTGTGACGAACTTTGCCCGCTGAGATGCACCACATGCGCCACCGGGACACTCAACACGCGCCAGCCTGCCTTATGGATGCGCCACGCCCAATCAATCTCCTCGCAGTACATAAAAAAGGCATCGTCAAACATGCCCGTCTGCGCGATGACCTCGCGGCGGAGCATCATCGTCGCCCCCAATGTGAAATCAACCGGGAACGGGTGCCCCGCGTCGTATAATACCCGGTCATAGCGGCCATTAAAGCCACTTTCGATCAACCGCCCCGGCGTGGGGAAAAATTCCACCCATAACTGCCGCAGTCCAGGGAAGCCAAACGCGCCATGCTGAAAAGTGCCATCACCATAAGATAATTGTGCGCCCACCAAGCCGTTTTGCGGGTCAGCCATCAGCGCGTCGAAGAGCGCCCGCGTCGCGCCCGGTTTCGTGATCGTATCCGGGTTGAGCAAGTAGATCGCGGGCGGCGAGTCGTCCAATGCCATAATGCGTTGCATGGCGTGGTTGTTGCCCCCGCCAAAGCCGATATTCTCCGGGCTAGCATAAAGGTCTATAGCATCACCAAAGGCCACATGGATCGCTTGCGGCGTGCCATCAGTAGAGGCGCTATCCACCACATAGACGCGCCCCATCAAGCCCGTTTGCATCATATCGTCTATCACAGTCTGGATCGCCTGAATCGCTAAATCTTTGACGTTCCAGGTGACGATAACAACGGCGACATCCAACAAGATTTACTCCCCTAATAGCGCGAAGTCATAACCGGTATCCGCCAAGAAGTCGCGCACATCGTCCAATGCGTCGTCCTCTAGCAGCACAATCGCGTCCTGCCCTAGCAACAGCTTGAGGTAACGCCCATCTTCGGTATCCGCGCCGAGTTCTTCAAATACGCCGTTGAGGTTCAACCGCACGCCCGTATCCACTTCTAGCGGATACGACAGTACCGCATAGACCAGAGGCGATGTTGTCTCCACGATGCGCACCGCGTCAAGGTCTATTGTGGCTTCCCGCAGTCGCGCTAATTGATCGCGGGAGATGCCCGTCCCGGCGCATGTGCCATCCGCGACGGCCTGCACGAGCGCCAAGCGATTGGGGTATTCCAAGATGGTATCCGGTTGAATATCGTCAATGTCTAGGATTAACGACGGCACAAACCAACTGTAGAAATCGCCTATATCCAAGCGGCAGAAGGCGCGTGTTTGCAGCACAGCGAGATCGCTTGTGCCCAATTCACGGTTAAGGATGATATGACCGCGATCGCCCGCCCGCAATTCGCCTAAATCCACCGGAGCAGGTGTCGCCGCTGGTTCAGGTGCATCCGGCGTGGCCTCTGG
>DAOTTT010000017.1:0-6965 GCA_034437635.1 Anaerolineae bacterium
GCACACCGCGCACGATCTTTTGTCCGATGCACGGTGGTAGCTACACGCGCCAACCATGCTTTCCTCCACCCGCTAAAGACGGGTGGTTTCCAGCAAGGAGGTTTTGATGAAGCGATGGCGGTTGCGTTTTTGGCGCATGACACAATTACTCCGCACAAGTTACTTTGTCTTGCGCAGCCAAGGGGGGCGCGTCTTGTTCGTGCGTGTCAAACTCTGGTTGGCTGGCGAGCGCACATACTTCTTCGCTAAATATGATGGAGTAGAACAAGAAGTTCAACAGATTACTTACAGCGATAAGCGCCCCGCTTTTACTAAGTATCCTGTTTTGGATCAATACTATCGTCGTCACTTGACGATGGTCGAGCCAGATGCCCATGCCCTAGCGACACAAATTATGACGGCTGATACATGGGAAAATCCGCCGCAACTCAGCATTTTGACTCCTGTTTTTAACACACCCATTGATATTTTGCAGGCAACAGTTGATTCTGTTCGTGCGCAGACTTATCCTTATTGGGAATGGGTGATTGTTGATGCCAGTCCTAATCATGTGACTTGGGATTACCTAACAACATTGATGCAAGATGACCACCGCATTCAATGCCACCGTATTATAAATGAGGGTATTTCCGCGAATACAAACGCCGCTTTGACATACGCACAGGCTGACTATGTGGTGCTGTTAGACCATGATGATACCTTGCGCCCCTTTGCTTTGTTTGCTGTTGCGGAGTGCATTCGACAACATCCCGATGCTGATTTGATCTACTCTGATGAAGATAAAATTGACGAACAAGAGCGGCGCTGTGAGCCATTCTATAAGCCGGATTGGTCGCCGGAGTTGATGCTGTGTGCTAATATGGTTACACATCTTGCTGTTATACGACGCGAGCTTTTGCAGCGCATCGGTGGCTTTAATCTCGCTTTTGATGGTGCGCAAGATTGGGATGTGTTTTTGCGGGTGAGTGAGCACACAGATGCAATTTATCATATTCCACAAGTGCTATATCATTGGCGAAAAACGACACGATCTACCGCTCAAAACATTGGTCATAAACCGGGCATTACCAAAAAACAATGTCAATTAGTTATTGAACATCTAAAACGCATCGGCATACAGGAGCCAAAAGTTTATCTGGATACTATGGATCCAATCCATAGAACGCATCCTATTGTGCAATGGCAACCACAGGGCGAATATACTGTTTCCATCATCATACCGAGTAAAGATCAACATAAGTTGCTGGGTTACCTTCTAAAGACTTTGTTTGAGAAAACAGCCGGAGTCACCCATGAAGTTATACTCGTGGATACGGGCAGTCAACAAGCGGCAACACAGGCTATTTATGATACATACTTAGCGCAACCGAACTTTAAGTTGGTGCACTATACAGAGCCATTTAACTTCAGTCGAGCGTGTAACTTTGGCGCATCGTTCGCACAGGGTAATTTGCTGCTGTTTTTGAACAATGACATGGAAGTTATCAATGCGGATTGGCTGCAAGCGATGGTGCAGTGGTTTGATCTGCCACAAGTGGGTATCGTCGGATCATTGTTGCTCTATCCAGATAAACGAGTACAACATGCCGGGGTGACAATTGGCCTCGGTGGGATGGCCGCACACCTATTTCGTGCAAAGTCGCCGGATGTCTTTTCGCCATTGGGTGCGGCTAGATGGTATCGTAATCTCTCTGCTGTGACAGGGGCGTGCTTGCTCATCCGGCGGGATGTATTTGATACAGTAGGGCAATTTGAAGAGGCTTACTCACTCAATTATAGTGATGTGGATTTGTGTGCTAAGGTAACTGATGCCGGGTATCGTGTGGTTTATACACCGCGCTCTATTCTCATTCATCATGAAAATATCACACATGGCGGCGCGGTCCCGCGCCAGGATTTTGAAGTCGCTACAGAGCGGTTGCGGCATCGCTTCATCGCCGAAGACCCGTACTTTAACCCTAACTTATCTTATTCGTCGGAAATGCCCAAGTTTAAACAGGTTAAAGGCGACATCCCCCGGCTACTCAATGAGCATCTTATGGCGGCTTTGCCATATAAAGCGATGATTACCTTACCTGATGACTTGAAAAAAAATCAGGTCGCTGATGACGCGCATTAATGTTCAGCTAGTTACCTACAACAGCGCCCAAACGCTAGCCATAACCTTAGATAGTCTCTTTGCGCAGACGTTTACGGATTTTCGCTGCATTGTCGTTGATAACGCCTCAACTGATGCGACCGCCGCTGTGTTGGCGGAATATCCACAAGTGGACTATGTACGTAACGATGCGAATATGGGGTATGCTGTCGGGCATAATATCGCGCTGGCTCATGCGCCGATGAGCGATTACGTGCTAACGCTCAACCCGGATGTGTGGCTTGCGCCGGATTTTCTGGCGGTGATGGTCGCTGCGATGGACGCGGATGATGACCTAGGCGCGATAGCTGGGCAGTTGCGCCGGGTGGATCGCTTGACCGATAAACCACAGGTTTTAGATGGCTGTGGTGTGTTCATGCGGCGCACAAGGCGGCAGGGATTGCGCGGCGATGGGCAACCATTTGATGCGTTGCCCCAAGTCCCTACGCCTATATGGGGGCCGGATGGTGCCGCTGCTTTTTATCGCCGGGTGATGCTAGACGACATCGCCATTGAGGGCGAAGTATTTGACGCTGATTTTTTTATGCACAAAGAGGACATAGACCTCTGCTGGCGGGCACAATTACGCGGGTGGCGTGCGCTCTATGTGCCGCAGGCTATCGCCCATCATGTGCGGACTTTCCGCCCTGGGCAGCGCCGTGTTGGGGATGATTTGCGATATTATGGCGTGCGTAATCGGTATTTGCTGATGATGAAAAATGAGATTATCGGGCATTGGCTGCGTGATCTACCGTTTATCTTGGCCTATGATCTGGCTATCGTTGCTTATATGCTGCTGCATGAACGGCAATCTTTGCGGGCATTGCGGGATGCGTGGCGCTTGCGCCAAAAGATGATGTACAAACGGGAGATTATCCACGCACAGTGTACCGTTACCCGCCAAGATATGCAGCGGTGGTTCTCATGACGGTTTATGTGGGTATCGTCGCCTACAATAGCGCGGATGACCTCCCTCATTGTTTGGACGCAATTACACAGCAAACATTTGCTGACCTGCATATCACCGTGTTTGATAACGCTTCTGATGATGACAGCGCACAGATCGCCCAAGTACGGGGGGTGACTGTCACGCCATCATCGCAAAATATCGGCTTTGCCCGTGCGCATAATCACATTCTCGGCCAACTGACGCTTGCCCCTGATGATTACTACATGCCCCTTAACCCGGATGTCACGCTTACAGCGACATATATACAACACTTGGTCAATGGATTGGCAGCCCATCAAGCCGGATGGGGTACGGGTAAGCTGTATCATGATGCCGTTGGCACATTGTATAGTGTGGGTCATGCTTTGCGCCGTGATGGTTACGCGGTCAACATCGGCTATCATTTGCAGGATACAGGGCAATTTGCTTCAGATCGTGCGATCTTCGGGGCACCGGGCGCAGCGCCATTGTACACGGCGGCGCTTGTCCATGCGTTGTGCGATGACGGCGCATTTTTCGACCCGCATATGTTTTTATATGCGGAAGATGTCGATGTCGATTGGCGGGCACAACGTCAAGGCTGGACATGCTGGTATATTGCGGACGCTATCGCCTACCATCGCGGTAGTGATGCGCGTGGGGATTTACGCACTCAGGCGCTTGGTAATCGCTTTTTATCGGTGCTCAAAAATGCGTATTGGCGCGACTTGCTCACATATAACATTCCTTTGATGATCGTTCATATGGGAGCGCGGCTTGTGCTTTCTCCCCGGCAAGGGGTGCGCTTGGTGGGGCAGGTGATGCGTGGCGCGTGGCCGATGTTTAAAGCGCGGCGGCGGCCTGTCGTGCGACGTGCGGCGTTCGTCCACTGGTTACGCGAAGATGCGCCGACGGCGCAACCGATGACCTTACGCACACGCTTGCGGGCGTTCTGGAAAAAACGGAGGGCAGAAACATGACCCCGCAAAATCACATTTTAATCATCGAGGATAACCCGGCAGTAGCCAGCAGCCTAAGCGAAGGCTTGGAGCGTGAAGGCTATCGTGTCACTTGGAAGGCTAACGGCACGGATGGGGTGCGCTTTGCGCGTGATGGCAACCCCCATCTCATCATTCTTGATGTGCGCTTACCCGATGGTAGCGGTTTTGATTTTTGCCGTCAGATGCGCCAACAAAAACTCAAGCAACCAATCCTCATGCTCACGGTCAGCCGTCAGGAAGTAGATAAAATCCTTGGGCTGGAGATGGGCGCGGATGATTATCTGACCAAGCCCTACAGCTTAGGTGAACTGCGCTCCCGCATCCGGGCGATGTTGCGCCGTGCCTATGGCGAACTGGCACACACGGAAGGCGATGTCACCCATATCGCTGATCTAGTCATCGACCGCACGCGAATGCAGGTGTGGCGGGGTGATGACCTGCTGAACTTGACCCCCACAGAATTTAAATTGCTGGCGTACATGGCGCAAAATGGCGACCAGGCGTTAACCCGGCAACAGATACTCAATGCTGTGTGGGGATATAGTGCCGATGTAGAAAGTGAACGTACTGTCAATGTGCATGTGCGACGATTGCGCGAGAAGATTGAGCGTGACCCAAGCAAACCAACCTTATTATTGACCGTGCCGGGCGTTGGGTATCGTTTGACGACAAGTTAAACCCTGTGTCATCTGGTATAAATCGCTATAATACCCGGCGAGATCATCAAAGAATAGGAACCCGGCATGAGCCTTGTTTTTGACTCTGGACTAAGCCTGTATCGTAAAACGTTAAAACGCATTCGGCCTATACACATTGCCCTACACTGGGCCAGCACGCGCCTGTTGATCCCGTTGTTACAGATGATGACTGGCTTTAAAACCATGCCGGACGACCCCTTTTGGTTTCGGCTGGAATTGTTGATTAACCGTCATGAAAAAGAGACCATCGCGCAGATTGATAAGCTGGTTAAGCCTGGGATGGTCGTCCTCGATATTGGGGCGCATGTGGGTTATTATGCGCGGCGCTGTGCGCGTTTGGTCGGGGATGAAGGGCGCGTCGTGTGCTTTGAGCCACATCCACGCACGTTTAAGATGCTCACCAATAACGTCTCGCGTTATGGCAATGTGCTGGCAGCTCAAGTCGCCGTCGCCGACCAAGAAGGCACGGCGGAACTGTACGATTATTTGATGATGTCTGCGAGTGGATCGCTCCATTATGACGAAGCCCTGCGTGATCTCCAAAAAGCGCATACTTCTGACGGGGATGTCGCGCCACGCTTAGCCCGTGATCTGCCGGTTGAAAAGTTCACCGTGCGGACAACACCGGTTGATAATCTCCTGGCGGAACAGGGGATTGAGCGTGTCGATGTCATCAAGATGGATATTGAAGGGGCGGAGATTATCGCGCTGCGCGGGATGCGAAAAACCATACAGAATGCCGACCGTCTGCATTTAATCATGGAGTATAATCCCCAGGCGTTACATGCCTCTGGTTTACAACCGGAAGCCGCCTTGCAAGAGGTGACTGCGATGGGCTTTAGCCTAGTCTATGCTATAGAAACAGATGGTACGCTGACCAACTTCACCGATGATGCCGCCGCATTAGAGAAGCGCACAGCCGCTTTGATGGAACATATGGATGTCATCAACTTACTTTTTATCCGGGATGAGACATGATAGTACAGAACGATCAAGATTTATTGGGTTTAATGGAAATTGGGCGCATTTGTGGCTTGGCTGTCAAGCATATGGCCGCACATTTAAAGCCGGGCATTACGACCAAACAACTCGATGATATTGGCGCTTCTTTTCTCAAAGAGCATGGCGCAGAGTCCGCGCCGATTAAAGCGTATAAATTCCCTGGCCATACCTGTATCAGTGTGAATGATGAAGCCGCGCATGGCATCCCCGGTGAGCGTGTCATTGCGGCTGGCGATCTGGTCAACATTGATGTGAGCGCGGTCAAAAATGGCTTTTGGGGGGATACAGGCTCCAGCTTTGCCGTAGATCCCGTCACACCGGAAAAGCAAGCTCTGTTAGATGCGACAAAACAAGCCTTACAAATCGCCATTGATACAGCGCGTGCGGGAGTGCCAATCTACGAGATAGGGCAGGCCGTTGAGGCTTTCGCACGGAAAAAAGGCTTGGCCGTTATCGAAGAACTCGGCGGGCATGGTGTTGGGCGGCACATCCACGAAAAGCCCTCCGTACCCCACCATGCGAACCGCCGCGCCAAGCAAAAGCTCAAAGAAGGTCAGGTGATTACACTAGAGCCGTTCTTGACGACACGGGCGCGGCATGTGCGCACGATGGAAGATGGTTGGACGCTCAAAACACGCGACGGGAGCTTGGTTGCACAGTTTGAACACACTGTTGTGATTACGAAAGACAAGCCAATTTTAGTCACCGCAACATAAGGGGATATTATGCAATTTGATCCGTTATCGCTTGACGGCGCTTTTATCATCACACCGCCTATTTTTCATGATGAACGTGGGCATTTTACGATCACTTATCAAGAAAAGGCTTTTGCCGAACACGGCCTCTCTACGGACTGGGTGCAAGATAATCAATCATTTTCTCAGCAGGGCGTTGTGCGTGGTTTCCATTTCCAGATGCCACCGCATACAGAGGCCAAGCTCATCCGGGTGCTGCATGGTGAGATTATGGATGTCATCGTTGATTTGCGCACGCAGTCCGCGACGTTTGGACAATGGCATCAGGTGACACTCAGCGTGGAAAACCGGCAGATGCTCTATGTGCCGCGTGGGTTTGGACATGGCTTTTGTGTGATGAGTGAAGCGGCAGTGGTGAGTTATAAAGTCGATAATCATTATACGCCTCAGGCTGGTGCGGGCATCCTTTGGGACGACCCCACGCTGAACGTGCCTTGGCCGGTT
>DAOTTT010000018.1:0-10601 GCA_034437635.1 Anaerolineae bacterium
GCACACCGCGCACGATCTTTTGTCCGATGCACGGTGATAGCTACACGCGCCAACCATGCTTTCCTCCACCCGCTAAAGACGGGTGGTTTCCAGCAAGGAGGTTTTGATGAATCAAACAAGCAACCGCGTTTCATGGATTGACATTATCAGCTTTGGCCTGGCCGCACTGCTGCCGATCTTCTTGATTGCGGCATTGTGGTACGATAATTACCCGGCGATCAGCTATATCGTTGACCGCACACCGCCGGAAGACTTCAACTTCCGCATGGGGATTTTGATGTGGCTGCTGCCTTTGTCAATCGTGGGGGTACTGACATTTACATATTGGGGCGCGTTGGACAAACACGTTACCAAGATGACATCGCGCTGGGCATCAATTTTTGCCGGGGCAGGGGTTTTATACTTTGTTTTGGTGATGCTTAACGTCGGCATCGGTAATTTGGGCGACTTCGATGACTTGATCTTGCTGCCATTGGGTGAGTCGCTCAAGGAAGCAACACGCATCGACGGCGGGCAAGCCTTCTGGCCGATGTTTTTGATTATGCTCGTCTTAGCTGTGCAAGGATTCATCCCGCGTGAAGTCGGTGAGCGCGAAGGCGAAGTGCCGAAGGTGTTTGGCGTACCACTGCCGATCTTTATGCCGGTGTTTTTCATCGGTAACTTGATCCTTTTCTTCGTTTTGGCGAACTGGGGCGTGATCTTGCAGGGTGGGGGCGACCTGCTGACGTTTGTCTTTAACCGTGATGGCCGCGCTGACGAAGTGATTTTATGCTCAGAGTCTAACGGTTGCTCGATCATTCATCCGATTGTGTACACATTGCTTGTGGTCGCCACAGTGGTGACGGGCTTTGCCTATACAACGCTGCTGGAGCGCAAGTTTATCGCATGGTTCCAGCAACGCTCTGGCCCCAACCGCGTCGGGCCGAGTGGCCTGCTGCAACCCGCAGCGGACGGCCTGAAGCTGATCTTCAAGGAAAACATCCTGCCGGCTAACGCGGACAAGGGCGTTTACCGTCTCGCGCCGATCTTAAAGATGGCACCTACGCTGATTGTGTTGGCAGTTATTCCATTAGGGCCGGATCTGGTATTGCCTTGGTTTGATGGGAATTGGTATCAAGTCCCCTTGAGCTTGGCGGATCCGGGCGTGGGAATCTTGTGGTTGTTGGCGATCACCAGCTTGGGCACCTATGGTGTCGTGCTGGCGGGTTGGGCATCCAACAACAAGTACTCGATGCTCGGTGGTATGCGTGCGGCCTCACAGATGGTCAGCTATGAATTGAGCATGGGGATCACACTGGCCGTGCCGGTGCTTATTGCTGGTACGATGTCCATTAGCGCCATTGTCGCCGACCAAAGCGGCTTACTGGTGAACTGGTACGTGTTCCAAAATCCGCTGGCCGCGCTGATCCTTATCATCGCGCTGATTGCGGAGACGAACCGTGCACCGTTCGACCTGCCAGAAGCCGAGCAGGAACTCACAGCGGGTTATATGACCGAGTACAGCGGTATGAAGTTCGCGCTGTTCATGATGGCCGAATACCTGGGTATGATCTCCGTGAGTGCTATTGCTGCCTCCACCTTCTTCGGTGGGTATAACGACGGTTTTGGTATCGTGGACGCTGTGCCCATCTTAGGGCCGTTGGTGTTCATCGGTAAAGTCATATTGCTACTCATCGGTTTCGTGTGGATCCGGGCGACACTGCCGCGTCTGCGTTACGATCGCCTGATGATGTTCGGCTGGAAGGTCATGCTGCCTTTGGCGCTGCTCTCCGTCGTGTGGACATCAGTTGCTATTGTCGTCGGTGAAGAACTCGGCGGTACGGCTTATGTGATTGTCTCCGGTGCGATGTTCGCCTTTATCTTGGCTGGTTCCGTCTTCTTCTTGGGCCGTCCAGAACGCCAAGAAGAAGACCCCGAATATGACGATGATCCGATCATCACGGGCGAGAACGAAGGTATCATCTGGGGCATCATGACAGTCGTCGGTGGCCTATTTACCGGGATTTTCTTCGCCTATCGCTATACCGCCCCTGTGGTGAGCTTCTTGGTGAGCTTAGTCACTGTGCCAATCGGGGCGCTGTTCAACTGGGGGGATAACCGTGAAAAATTACGTAAGGGTGTGTTGACAGTGGTCGAGCCGGTTGCCAATATGGGCGAAGAAGAGCCGACCGAAAGCGACGCGCCGCGCCTGGGCAGTGGCGACTAACTGCTAGCAGGGCGCGACAGGATCACGCCCTGATCTTATGTTGGTATAGATTTTAACGAGGTGACTGCAACGTATGAACATTATTAAAGGCTTTGCAACGACCTTTAAGCACCTGCGTGAAGAAAAGATTACGCTGCAATACCCGGAGCAAGTGCGCCCTTTCCAGGCTCGCTTTAAAGGGCGGCATCATCTGCGCCGTTATGATAACGGCCTGGAAAAGTGCATCGGCTGCTCTCTTTGTTCAGCCTCTTGCCCGGCAGATGCCATTTGGGTAGAATCGGCGGAAAATAACGACGAAGCGCGTTATAGCCCTGGGGAGCGTTACGCCAAGACGTATGAGATCAATATGCTGCGGTGTATCTTCTGCGGGTATTGTGAGGATGCTTGCCCGACCCAAGCGATTGAATTGGGGCACGAGCATCAATTGAGCTTTATAGATCGTCGTGATGCGATCTTCACGAAAGATATGCTCATTGACCCGGTGCCAGAAGGTGGGGCGGATACCCCGCAAGAGGTGACACCGGGTGAATTTGACCGGGCAATACCTGATATGCCTAATCCCAAATAGGGAATTAGAAATTTGTATGTAAAAAGACGCCGGAGTCGTTGTACTCTGGCGTTCTTTGTGTTAAACTGCACAAACGTTATGTGAACACCCGATAGGAACATGCACAAATGTCGATAGAAGCCGTATTGTTCTTAGTCGTCGGGGTTGTGTCTGTCGGCTCTGCCGCATTCATGGTCACGACGCGGAACGCGGTACACAGCGCCTTATATTTAATATTGAACTTTGCCTGTGTCGCGTTCTTCTACCTAATGCTAGATGCGCCATTCCTGGCATTGGTGCAAATTGCCGTGTACGCCGGGGCGATCATGGTTCTGTTCCTCTTCGTGATTATGTTGTTGGGGGCAGAGCAAGCAATCCATGAAGTCCGGCAGTTTAAATGGCTGGCACCCATCACCTTGACGTTAGCCTTGTCTTTTATGACAGCAGTGGGGTTGGCGTTCTTCGATGCTGGGATGGACGAGACACCACCTCCACAGGCTGACCCATTAGTCCGTGTGGTGAATGTGTCGGTAGATATTCCTTCAGCGGATGTCTATTTTAATGATGAGCTGGTCGTTGAGGCGTTGCCTTATGGCGGGACATCAGAGGATAACGAACTTCCTTACATGGAAGTTGAACCCGGTGAGTACAGTGTGCGCATTGCCGCCGCTGGTGGCGACTCGCCGCGTTTGGCGTTTGGCTCATTTACGGTCGAACCAGGGGATAGTGTGACCTTGTTGGCGTATGGCGCACGCGAAGCAGGCATTTAGGGATAGTGTGACCTTGTTGGCGGATGGCGCACGCGAAGCAGGCATTTTGCCCGGTATGACTGTTATCGAACAAGACCTTAACTACTTCTTGCCAGATAGTGGCCGGATGACCGTTGTCAACGTTTATGACGAGACACCGGTGAGCATCTACAACGCTGGGACTGATGGGGTTCTCCAAGCGGAGGAAACCGAAGTTGAGGCGAATATCATCGCGCAAGATCTCGGCTTAGGGGAGTCGGTCACATTTGACCGTTTGCGCCTGGGCAATAAGAACTGGGTCTTCACCGCTGGCGAACTCGGTTCGGAAGTTGAGGCGAACGTCTTGGCACGCTTGAGCGACTTTGAGGTTACCGACAAATCGGTTAACATCGCGCTGCTGACTTACGATACCAATGGCGAAGAATTGCTGCCGTTAGAGTTAACAGTCGTCGGCGAGACGTTCCCGCAGTTTGGTAGTCCTGAAGCCATCGGTGGCGTGTTGTTTACGGATTACGTCTTACAGTTTGAATTAGTCGCGTTGTTGCTGCTGGCGGCGATGGTCGGGGCGATTGTGGTCACACAACGCACCAACGTTAAGCCGAAGCCCGGTCGCCCAACACGGCGTAAAGTCAGCCGTCCGTTGACAAGCGTGATCGCCTCGCAGACTGGGCAGGCGGTGACGGTAGAAGACGCGCCGGACGACGTTGAACCAAAAGTCGAACAACCGCAGCCAGCGGGTGACTGAGCAACTCAAGGAGGAGAGGTTCCTATATGGTTGAGATTGAGGCTTTTATCGTCCTGAGTGCGGTGTTATTTATCCTGGGGGCTATGGGCGTTTTACTGCGTCGTAATGCCATCCTGGTTTTTATGTCTGTTGAGTTGATGCTCAATGCGGGGAACTTGGCCTTGGTCGCGTTTGCCCAGCATTGGGGTGGGGTGGATGGACACATTTTCGTGTTCTTCGTCATTACGGTCGCTGCGGCGGAAGTTGCAGTCGGCCTCGCGTTGATTGTCGCAACCTTCCGCACCCGGCAGAGCATTAATATCGATGAACTGCACTTGATGGAAGGTTAATCGGGCTGTAAAGCGAGGCATTATACATGGAAAATCTTGCGTTAATCGCCCCACTAATTATTTTATTCCCTGCTGTGGGGGCGTTTATAAACTTTTTTTGGGGAGCGAAGATGGGCGAGGGCGCGTCTGCCATCGTCGGCACGGCAGCCTCGTCGCTGTCCTTCTTCGTGGCAGTCGGTCTGCTCTCGTATTTAACCGCGAGTGGCTATGACCCCGCCGTAGTGGATCCGCCGATACTTGATAGTTGGATCCGCATAGAATCGGCTGGGGTTGACATTGGGTGGCAGACCCGTGTGGATACGCTCAGTGTGACGATGACGCTCTTTGTCACATTCGTGGGCACGCTCATCCACATTTATGCCGCTGGATACATGAAAGGCGACGAACGCTTTACGCGCTTCTTCGCTTATTTGAATATGTTCTTGGCGTTTATGTTGATCCTCATCATGGGCAACAACTTCCTGATGATGTTTGTCGGTTGGGAAGGCGTTGGTCTGTCGTCGTACTTACTCATCAGCTTCTGGTGGGATAAACCGGATGGCAAGGGCATCGAAAATAGTAACGCCGGGCGCAAAGCCTTCATCGCCAACCGTATTGGCGACTTGGGCGTTATTATGGCGACCATCCTCACGTTCTGGGCATTCGGCACGTTGGACTACTACAAACCCAACGAAATCCCGAACCCAAGCGCTGGGGCGGCGCACTATGACGATCATGGCGAAGAAGAAAGTCATGACGAGGCAGAAGGCGAAGCCGCTGCGCCCACGATTGCGCTAGTTTACGCTGGTGACCTTGTGCCACAAATCTACGCTGAAGAAGTCGGCGGAGAAGGCGAGGACGGGCACGGTGACGGGCGCGTGATGTACTACTATGGTGATGACACTGTAGAGACGCATCAACTCGGCGTGTTTGGGCAAGTGGCGCGGTATGTCGCCATTGACCGCGAAGCAGACGCTCTAATTGACGAGGCAGAACAGCCCGTTATCGAAGCGCGCTCGACTGTTGCGGGTGCTCAACGCGGTTTAAGCGAAGCCCGCCGCAATGGGGATGAAGCCGCTGTCGCTACAGCCGAAGCCAGCTTAGAAGCTGCCGAGCAAGCACTTGTCGATGCCGAAGCCGCCTTTGAAGTGGCAAAAGAAGAAATCGACGCGGCAGAACGGCCTATGTTTGACATTGGGCCGCTGGAACTTGACATTATGACCGTCATTACCCTAATTACGCTGTTTATGCTGTTGGGTGTGACGGGGAAATCCGCACAAATTCCGTTGTTCGTATGGTTGCCGGACGCGATGGCCGGGCCGACCCCGGTGAGTGCGCTCATCCACGCGGCAACGATGGTCACGGCAGGCGTGTACATGATGGTTCGCGCTAACGTGATGTTCTACTATGCTGACCTGACCTCGTTTATTGTGGCGTTGACGGGCGCGACAACCGCCGTTGTCGCCGGGTTTATCGCTGTGGGGCAATTCGACATCAAGCGCGTGTTGGCCTATTCTACCGTGAGTCAGCTAGGCTTTATGGTGGCGGCGGTTGGCCTGGGTGCCTACGTCGCGGCGATGTTCCACATGATTACACACGCATTCTTCAAAGCACTGTTGTTCTTGGGGAGTGGCTCGGTCATTCATGGTATGGAACACGGCCATCATCATTTACACGATCATCATGACCATCATGGTGATGACGATCATCACGACCACCACGACGACGAATTCGACCCGCAAGACATGCGCTATATGGGCGGTCTTAGCAAGAAAATGCCCATCACGTATTGGACGTATCTCTTTGGTACGATCGCGCTGGCGGGTATCTGGCCGTTTGCTGGCTTCTGGTCTAAGGACGAGATCTTAGCCGATGCTTGGTTGGTCGGTTTCGATAAGGGCGAACTGAAGGGCTTTCTCGTGTTAGGGATGCTGCTGGTGGCCGCAGGCTTCACGGCGTTTTATATGTGGCGACAGATCGAAATGGTCTTCCATGGCAAAGCACGCCACGAAGCTGCCGATCATGCACCGGAAAGCGTGTGGTCGATGACTACGCCGCTGGTGATCTTGGCGTTCTTCGCGCTCTTTATTGGTTTTATAAACATTCCGAGTGGGGTAGGCTTCCCGTTCACCTTCGGCTTTGATGGCTTGATTGGCCTCCACGCACTCGGTGACTTCCTGGAATATAGCATCTTTGCGCAGGCGTTTGTCCTGCCGCCATTTAACCCGCTGGTCGCGCTGACGGCGTTGGGCCTGGGGGTTGGCGCAATCTTCGCGGCACGGTCGATCTACGGTGGCGAAAAGGCCATCAACGCCCAAGGGCTGGATCCGTTGCAAGCTGACCCCGGTGCGGGGCTGGTGTGGAACGTGGCGAATGCCCGGATGTACTGGGACGAGATTTACTTCGCCCTGGTGATTGGCCCCTTTATACGCTTGGCCGACTTCTTGGCTAACGTTGTGGATTGGGGCTTCTTGCACGACTACTTCCACGATCGGGTGATCGTGCGCGGGTATCGTGCAATGGGTGAACTGTGGTCGCGCCCGGTCGATCTCGGTATTATCGACGGTGCGGTGAACGGCGTTGGGTGGTTAATGACGCGCTTTAGTGGCTCGTTGCGCCGTGTACAGACGGGTTATGTCCGCACGTATGCTGTTGGGCTGCTGTTAGGCGCGGTCGCCGTCATTATCTTGATGTTACTTCCGCTCATTCAGAATGGCTAAGGGTACTCTCGGTTAGGAGCACGATCTATGCAAGAAGTCGCAGAAACGGTATCTTTGGCAGTCAACTCCGGGCTGTCATTGACCACCATCACCTTATTCTTACCGATGGTGGGCTTAACAATCTTGCTCTTCATGAACGAAGAGCGGGATAAAGACGCTATTAAGTGGACGGCCTTTGGCTTTACAGTTGTGACGTTCGTCGCGTCTGTCCTGATGGCGTTTAATTTTGATAACAGCAACTCTGGTTTGCAGATGGTGCAGCGCAATGATTGGCTGACGCAACTAGGGATCAGTTATTACGTTGGTGTGGATGGCTTGAGCTTACTGCTCATCATGTTGACCACGGTGATTATGCCGGTGGCAACCATGGCCTCCTTCCGCGCTGGGGTAATTGAAGAACGTGGCCGTAGCAAGCTCTACTATATGTTCTTGCTGCTGCTGGAGTGGGCGATGATCGGTGTCTTCGTGGTACAAGACCTCATCATCTTCTACATCTTCTGGGAAATTACACTCGTGCCGATGTATTTCTTGATCGGCATTTGGGGGTCTGAAAACCGCGTTTACGCAGCGGTGAAGTTCTTCCTGTATACGATGGCTGGCTCGATCTTGATGTTGCTGGCGATCTTGTACGTCGGTGGGACGGCGGGCACCTTCGCCTTGCCGGAGATCATCGCCGGGGTACAAAGCGGGGATATCACCTTCTTGATGGATGGGGTCTTTAGCGAGCAATCGTTCTTGTTCCTGGGCTTCCTCGTCGCGTTTGCCATCAAGGTTCCGGTATGGCCACTCCATAGTTGGTTGCCGGACGCACACGTTCAAGCGCCAACGGCAGGCTCCGTCATCTTGGCGGGTGTGCTGCTGAAGATGGGCACTTACGGCATGATCCGCTTTAACTTGGCGATGTTCCCGGAGGCCAGCGTAGAGTGGGCGCCGATCGTCGCGGGTTTGGGCGTTATCGGCATCATCTACGGCGCATGGGTGAGCTTCG
The DNA here is from genome assembly GCA_034437635.1 of Anaerolineae bacterium. Taxonomy (GTDB): domain Bacteria; phylum Chloroflexota; class Anaerolineae; order Aggregatilineales; family Phototrophicaceae; genus J038. The sequence goes on from DAOTTT010000018.1 coordinate 8,264, forward strand.
CTCAAACGGACATGAAGAAACTGGTCGCTTACTCCTCCGTAAGCCACTTGGGTTTTGTGATATTGGGTATCTTCTCGCTCACGCCGCAGGGCATCCAAGGCGCGACCCTACAGATGGTCAGCCACGGTATTAGTACCGGTGGTTTGTTCCTCATCGTGGGTATGCTCTACGAACGCCGCCACACCAAAGCGATGGCTGCTTATGGCGGTGTGTGGAAGGCGTTGCCGTTATTCGGTGGTATCAGCTTGATTATCTCGCTCAGCAGCATGGGCTTGCCCGGTCTTAACGGCTTCGTCGGCGAGTTCACCATCTTGATGGGCGCGATCGGCAGTGAGGTGCTGGGCTTCGGCTTCGCCTTGGTAGGCGTTGTTGGCGTGATCTTGGCCGCTGTCTACATGCTGAAGATGTTCCAAGCAATCTTTATGGGAGAGCTTGATAAAGAAGAAAACGCCAATCTGCCAGAACTCCATTGGCAAGAATTCGCCGTCTTGGTGCCGATCTTGATCTTAGTCTTCTGGATTGGTTTACAACCGTCGGCTTGGTTCGATGTGATGGACGCGGCGACAGCGCAATTGATCGCTGGTATCGCGGAGATGGCACCGGAAATCGTCGCAGTCGCGCCGCCGCTGCCATAAGGGAGATGCCATGATTGACGTACCGAGTATTGCAGACCTGAACCTGGAAGTTGCCCTGCCGGGCATCTTCCTCGGTTTGTTCACGGTGGTGCTGCTGATCCTCGACCTGTTCATTGCGAAAGATCGTAAGATCGACACGGCACACTTGACGCTTGGCGCGTTAGTGGTCGCATTTGTCTGGAATTTACTGATCTTCGACACGAATGAACTGGCGATGCAAGGCATGTTTATTGCCGATGCCTTCAGCGGTTTCATCAATATGATCGTGCTTAGTGCCGCGATTATAACGTGTTTTTTAAGTGTCGATTATCTCAAACGCACCGGCATGGAAGAAGGTGAGTTTTACTCACTGCTGCTGTTCTCTACGACAGGGATAATGTTCATGGGGGCGGCTAACGACCTCATCGCCATTTTCATCGCGCTGGAGCTACTCAGCATTCCGCTGTATGTGATGGCTGCCATGCGGCATAAAAGCGCCAAATCTCAAGAGAGTGGTGTGAAGTACTTCATCTTGGGTGCGTTTGCGAGTGCGTTCTTTGTTTATGGGGCCGCGTTGGTTTATGGCGCGACTGGCTCTACCCAATTGCTGGAAATCTTTAACGGCGTGGGGGATGTCGTCGCCGAAGAACGCGGGTCTATCGTCTTTTTGTTGATCGGCGCGGGTATGATCTTGGTCAGCCTGGGCTTTAAGGTGGCGGTGGTGCCGTTCCATATGTGGACACCGGACGTTTATGAAGGTGCGCCGACTCCGGTCACGGCCTTCATGAGTGTGGGCGCTAAGGCGGGCGGTTTCGCGGCATTGTTGCGTGTGATGACTATCGCATTGCCAGAACTCACGCTGGACATCGGTGACTTAAACGCTGTATGGCAGAACACCGTCGCTGTGATCGCAGCGGCCACGATGATCTTAGGGAATGTCGTCGCTATCTCGCAGACCAACATGAAGCGTATGCTGGCTTATTCATCTATCGCCCACGCCGGGTATATCCTGATGGCGGTGGCGGCGGTGGGTACGTTCGGCGTGAGTGCGGACGCGACACGCGGCGCACTGGTCTACTTGCTGGCGTACACCTTCACTAACTTAGGCGCTTTCGCTGTGGTGATGGCGCTGGAAAAAGATGACGGCTCCGGCACAGATGTTGAAGATTTTGTCGGCCTATCGCGCAGTCAACCAATGCTTGCGGCGATGATGGCCTTCTTCATGCTCAGTCTGACAGGTGTGCCTACAACGGCGGGCTTTGTCGGCAAGTTCCTGATCTTCGGCGCTGCCGTTGATGCGGGGCTGATCCTGCTTACCGTCATCGGTGTGTTGACCAGTGTCGTCAGTGCATTCTACTATGTGCGGATCATCGTGAATATGTATCTGCGTGATGGTGAAGGCGACGAAGCGGCGGGCGCAACCCAGTATGTAAATTACGCGATCTATGCGGCCTTCTCAGGCACATTGATCTTGGGTATTCTGCCATTCTTGGCCTTCGACTTGCTGGATACGGTCGGCACGACGATCGCTACAATTTTTTAAAAACGCGCTGAAGTTTAACGCGATAAACAGAAGCGCATCCATACAGGGTGCGCTTTTGTGCTATAAAAGGTGGTCAACGACCACCCGCTTCAGCGGGTGGCTTGCGGGAAACCGTAAGCCCATGTTGACCAGCCTCAGCCATGCCGAAGGGCAAGGGCTACGTTACGGGCGAATACATAGG
>DAOTTT010000019.1:0-11659 GCA_034437635.1 Anaerolineae bacterium
GTGTTCGTGGAGGAATATTATCTCAACAATATCGCTGGTCTGCGCGAAGCCCAGACGAACGTCAATATCGCACTCGGTCAGTTAAACAATGGCTGGGATCTGTTCTATACATCCTGCGAAGAAGGGACGCTACTAGAGCAATCAACGCTTGGCTTGCAATTGATGGATAACTTAAACAATGCCATCGCTGGGGCACAAGTACTGCTCCGCGACTTACAACAATATCGCTCATAAATGCACAGGGGCTTGGACGGGCAGAGAAGTCCGTCCGCTGGTAACTACTCAGGTATACTCTGATGTGCATACTGCCCCGGTTCAAAACCGGGGGCTAGCAAAGTGCCGCGCATGTATGCGCCGCCCGTAAACGGGTTAGTCAGCGCGAAAGATCAATTTTATACAGCCCGTTTACAGGCTTCCTAGCGTTTAATGTAGCCATCGGCTTTGAGCCGATGCGGGATATAGGCTTTACCTGAGTAGTTACGTCCGCTGTTTATAGGCTGTTCCAAGAAAATAATGAGCTGTTCAGGAAAACGCCATTTTGCCCTCACCCTAAATCCCTCTCCCTCATGGAGAGGGACTCACAAAAGCGTTTTTCTCCCCCTCTCCCAGTGCCGGAGGCACGTTCGGGAGAGGGGGCGGGGGGTGAGGGCAAAGGTATTACCACATCACGAAGCGTTTATTCTCTGGAAAAGCCATAACTAACCGAAAATGACTTAAGGATGATGCCAATGTCACATTTTGCCCCTCCTGCCGCGTATCAAGATCGCATTTTGCCCCTGCGTGAGCAGAACGACATCCGCCGGGCATGGCTCAAGGTGCGGTTAGATACTGTGTTGCCGATGGTCATGGCGCGGTCGGACTTGGATATGTGGGTGGTCATCGCCCGCGAATACAACGAAGACCCGGTGATTATGTCCTTGTTGCCGTCACCGTCGATGTCGGCGCGGCGGCGAACGATTTTGGTCTTCACGCGCCAAGCGGATGGCAGCGTTGAACGCTTGACCGTCAGCCGCTATGGGATGCCGGGATACTATGAAAGTACATGGGAGCCGGAAAAAGAAGGCCAGTACGAATGCCTCGCCCGTTTGATTAAAGAACGGGGTCCGCAGCGTATCGGCATTAACTTTTCGTCAAATTATGCCTTTTCTGACGGCTTGAGCCACCGCGAATACGAAAATCTGGCGGATGCGTTGGGCGATGACCTGATGCAGCGCACGGTGAGCGCCGAGCCGGTCTGTGTGGGCTGGCTGGAAACACGCACCCCCGCCGAAATGACCGTCTATCCGGCGATTGTTGAGATCGGCCATGCCATCATCGCTCAGGCTTTTTCCAGCCGGGTGATTATCCCCGGTATCACCAAGTCGCAAGATGTCGTCTGGTGGATGCGGCAGACGATGCACGACATGGGCTTACAGGCATGGTTCCAGCCAACGGTAGAACTCCAAGCGCCGGGCGAATCGTTCCAGCCCTTGCAAGATAAGGACAGTATGCGCAAGGTGATTATGCCCGGCGATCTGCTGCACTGTGACATGGGCTTTTATTACTTGGGCTTGGCGACCGACCAACAACAGCACGCTTATGTGCTCAAACCGGGGGAAAGTGACGCGCCCGCCGGGTTAAAAGCGGCGCTCAAAGTGGGTAATCGCCTGCAAGACATCGTTAACGAGAACCTGATTATTGGCCGTACAGGTAACGATGTGCTGCGCGAATCGTTAGCGCAGGCCAAAGCGGAGGGCATCGACCCGCATATTTACTGTCATCCGTTGGGCTTTCATGGGCACGCTGCCGGGCCGACCATCGGCTTATGGGATATGCAAGATGGCGTGCCGGGGCCGGGGGATTATCCAGTGTACGATAACACGGCGTATTCTAACGAATTGAACGTTAAGGTCACTGTGCCGGAGTGGGACGATCAAGTTGTGCGGATTGCGCTTGAGGAAGACATTCTGCTGCGTGATGGCCGCGTGACGTGGTTGGATGGCCGCCTAGAAGCCTTCCACCTGATCGGTTAAATGACGATGGCTGACCCTATTCGCGTTGTCCACTTTGCTGATGTGCATGTTGGCATGGAAAATTACGGGCGCACTGACCCGCGCACGGGCTTAAGTAGCCGCGTGGTGGATTTCGTCCGCCGCATGGATGATATTACCGCGTATGCACAAGAACACGACGCTGACCTCATCATATTCGCCGGGGATGCCTTCAAGACGCGCTCGCCTAACCCCACGTTCCAACGGGAGTTTGCGCATCGCATCAACGATATGGCGAAGATTGCGCCCGTCGTGCTACTCACGGGCAATCACGATGTTGCCCCCGCCCACATGAAAGCATCCAGCGTAGAAATCTACGAGGTGCTGAACGTGCCGAATGTGTGGGTGGCGGGGGATTATGCTGTGCAAGAGGTGGAGACCAAGCGCGGCCCGGTGGTCGTGGGGACTGCACCGTATCCTATCCGTTCGCGGGTGTTAAATCAGGTCAACACCGCCGGGATGACCATAGCGCAGATTGATAGCGTTCTGCAAGAACAACTCGCCACCATTCTCGATGAGATGGCAGCGGAAGCCGATCAGTTTGGCGATATACCGCGTCTGTTGACCGGGCATTTTACGATTAGCGGCGCAGTCATCGGCAGCGAGCGCGGCATCATGCTAGGGCGGGATGTCGCCGTTGCGCGGCAGGTCATCGCCGACCCGCGATGGGATTACGTGGCGATGGGACACATCCATAAACATCAGAACATCACCGCCGACCGCGACGATCTGCCGCCCGTTGTTTATAGCGGTAGCTTAGAGCGTATCGACTTTGGCGAAGAAGGCGACCCGAAAGGCTTCTGTTGGGTAGACCTGGCGCGTAACGCGACCCAATGGCGCTTTCAACCGCTTACGGTGCGGCCCTTCGTTACCGTCAAGGCCGATCTACGCGAGGATGAGCTACCGACGCAAACGCTCCTGCAACAGTTGGAAGGACTGGACTTAAAGAACGCCGTTGTGCGCCTGCTGCTGGACTTCAGCCCGGAGAGTGAAGCGCGTTTTAACGAAGCGGAAATCCGCCAAGCCTTGAACCGCGCCCAAGTATTTTATATCGCTGTCATTCGCAAGCAGATCGAACAGCCGAACCGAATGCGATTAGGCACCAGCCCGGAAGGGCTGACTAACATGGAACTTTTAGAGCGGTATCTCATCAGCACAGAAACGCCGGAAGCCCGTCGCGCTGATCTATTAGAGATGGCCGCCGACATTATGAGCGCGGTAGAAAACAACGACTAAAAACTTGATGATAAGCGGCGGTTTCTCGTGTTGAAGATGCTATAATGGCGCTGTTGCCGTCGTTATGGATGATAGGGGCATTATGTCCAGCATAGAGTTAATGGAAGCCTTCGATTTCTCGTCGGAAGAACTGCGCGTCAACCGTGCCGGGCAACTTTCCGCACGGCAGAAGGCGATTTTAGAGCGCGAAGACCTCCAACAAACAATAGACTTAGGGTGTGTACTGGTAATCTTTGCCATCGTTGGCGGGTTGCTCTTTGGCGCGTGTGCCCTGTTGTTTAACGTAGATGCGTTGCTGCAATCCATCGAGAATATTCTGCCGTTTTTGGTCGGCGGGGGTGGTCTGTTCATCGTGGCGACGGTAGTTGTCAACATTTGGGGCAACATCGAACGGCGACGGCAATCCTTGCCGGATGTGTTGATGGTCGAAGGGCAAATCACGATTAATGAGGATGAAGGCGGCTTTAACGCCCGGCATTATCTCGCTATAGGCGATAAAACGTTCCGCATACAGGCGAGCATGTACGATACGCTCAAAGTCTATAAAAAAGATACGGCCTTCCGCGTGTATTATGCTCGCAAGTTAGACCGTATCTTGTCAATTGAAGCTGAAATGGACGCACTGCCCGAAGGCGACACGCCTTAAACGTTATCCGTCGCTATCTGTGCTTTCTGCATCTTCTTCGTTTTCTGCGTCTTCGACAACGTCGCACTCAACACAGCGGACGCTTTCCGGCTGTGAACCGTTGAGGAGTTGCGTCAACCAATCAACCATGCTCACGCCTTCAACTTCCAGCGTGTAGAACTCTGGCAACGCGAGAATGGTGTGTCCATCCCCCGGCGCGACATAGCTACTAAAGTTATCCAGCGTATCCAACTCGCCCAGGCTGCTATACATGCCGTCGATCCAATCTTGCGGGGTCAAGCGCCGCCCGCTGAATTGATAAAACATAATTTGTACTTCGTCAGTGGCATTGGTGAATTGGGCGAAACGTGCTTCAGGATAGACATCTGCACTGGAGCTATACAGCATATTCGTTGTGAATGTTTCCGGTTCAGCTTCGGCAACTTCCAAGACGAAATCTGCCATATTGGCGAACATATTCCAATTTTCGCTTAAAACCGGCCAACCGACCGGCGTAATACCCACACCAGCATCCCCTAATATGATGGCTTCTGTACCGAAAAAGCCGTCTATGATATACGGTGCATGGTAGATCGCCCCATAAGCGCCCGCACTACTCCCGGTGATGAACAAGCTCTGCGGGAAACCTGTGTGGTTGATATATAACCAATCCATTGCGGCTAAACTATTCAAATAACCGTTATGGTTGATCTCGTTCTCGCCATAGGTGAACGTGTTATCGCCAACATGAATATCTGCCGTGCAGTATGGGATGAAAAGTACATCATAATCCGCGATAGGGTTCATGGGGTTTTCAAAGTCGAAGATACCGTTATAACGATCTAGCTCATCATCACCGACAGTATCATCAAATGTGCCGCCGGGACGACAGGTAACGCCATTCCAGCACGCGCCGCCACCCTGGAAGTAAACCATCAAATTACTTGATGCGCCTTCACGATAGAAAAATTGATAGGGTGTGCCACGCGCACATTCGGTTCCTTCGCCCGTTTCGATGATGTTCCAACTACCATCTATATTTTCAACATCTAGGACATCAGGTGGAGGGACTTCGTCGTCTTGGGCACTGACGACACTTACCAACAATAGCATAATCAAAAGAAGAAGTGTTGACCGCATTGCAAAAATCCTTTTTTAAATAGTTTGAGATACCGCTTAAGTAAACAGTTGTAAGTTTTTAGTAGATGGTTTTTATGTTCTTTTGAGTCTTGGACGGCAAAAATGCTGCCGCTACGAATGATTTTCGCTGTGTAGGGACGCGAAGAATCGCGCCCACTAATTCAGGTTTTAAAAGACTAAAAACTAACCGCGAGTTACTTTAAAACGGCATCTATAATACTAAAAGGTTATAATGTGACGGTCAACTTTTGGTCTAATGCACGCCCTCAAGAATCATCGGGCAGCACATACTCCGCGAAGAACGCCCACATTTCGCTGCTCGCGCTGATCTCGCGGCTAGTCTGCGCGGCGAGGAAAGGCAGGCGATGTTGGCCGCCCGGCCAAGCGTGGCCGCCGTCCGCAATGGCGTAAAAGGTGACTTGCACGTCATCGGCACACCCGGCGTATGTCGTCTGGGTGATGTTATCGCCTAATTGTGTGACGCCGCCTTCGGCATCACAGGCGTTGCGCTCTACCCAACTGGCAAGCCAATCGTCAATGGGTGGCAGGCTGAGGAATGATGCTTCTTGACCGTCATAGGGCACAACGCCATCCTCTAAGCCATGAAAAGCGATGAGGGGCAATGCCCGCGACGGCTCGCAAGTGTCCAATTCAGGGTCATATGCGCCCGCGACCGTGCCAATGGCCGCTACACGGGCGGCCATCTCACAGGCGAAGTGCTCGGTCATGCCGCCACCGTTGGAAAAGCCGTTTAAGTAAACCCGTGACGCATCCACACAATGTGTCATCTGCATAGCGGTGATTACGTCATCCAGGAAGATAACATCATTGATGGCGATGTCGTTGGCGATCACGCCAGCATTCCAGCGGTTGCGGTAACCCTGCGGCGCGACGAGCAAAAAGCCGTTGTCATCCGCGACGGTCATCCAATCGCTGACTTCAATAAAGCTGGCGGCGTTATCGCCGAAGCCGTGTAAGGTCAATACAAGCGGTGTGGGGCCTGCCCCGGTGTAGTTTTCTGGCACATAGACGATAAATTCGCGGTCTACCTGGTCGGAGATGATTTCGTATGTAGTGAGGCCGGGTTCCGGTGGGAAGAATGAACAGGCATCGTCTAGTTGCAATAATCCAAACGATGCCAAGAATGAGAGTATAATCGTGAGCATCTGCTTTCCTTAATACTGTAAACACATCACCCACGATTATAGATGCTAACCTTAAACAAACCCAAAGATTAGATAAATGTTAGTCCAGTTGTGGCGGCACGATGTCACGCTTGATCTCGATCGCGCTTTCTTCGCTGGCTGCATCAACCGTGATGCGAGCTTCGACGGTGAATTCGTCAATGAAGCACAGTGTCGTATTCACCGCTTCGCAGTAGAACACCGTTATTTCTGCTTGCAAAACGCCCTCAGCGGCGTTGAGCGTAAGCGGCAGCGTGACGCTTGTCTCCGTGATGGCGACTTCCTGTGCGGATATGTTGAGTGCATCATTCTCGTGTACGTTAAGCGTACTGGGTGCGTCCAAGTTGAGCTTATAGCCCATCGGTAAATTCAGCACGAGTTGCAGCGTCGTGTCATCCGGCGTAAGCGTCAGTGGTTCTAGGGTGACGATTTCTTCTAAGGGCTGATTACCGCCGATGACAGTTAGCTGCTCCGCGATTTGCAGGCGCTCCGGGTTCGGGAAGTGGATCGTCTCTACTGTGCCTGTTTCTAGGTCAATGATGCGGATGGCGTGATTGTTGGTATCCGCCACATAAAGCCGCCCGTCGTGATAGTCTAGGCCGCCGGGTTCGTCAAATTGGGCGGTGGTCGCGTCGCCGTTGGCAAAGCCGCCATTGCCGCCTAGACCAAACAGCGTCTCGGTGTTCATGTTCGCGTCAATCGTCTTGATGCGGCTGTTGTAGGTATCCGCAATGTAGAGCGTGCCGTTGCCATCCCCGGTGATGCCGAGTACGTGCTGTAAGCGCGATGTCCCGACAGGTCCGTCAATATCGCCATAATCGAATAAGTCATCGTTCACCGTGCCGCTGACGGTCATCACGGTGTTATTGGTGTAATCCGCCACGCGGATCGTGCTGGATTCGCTATCGGCAAAGTATAGCAGGCCATCATGGAAGTATAAGCCGCTCGGTTGCGCCAGTTCGGATATATCCAGCGTGGCGTTCTTCATGGCTTCGCGGCCATTGCCGACGGATGGCCGCATCACGCCTGTTTCCACGTTCATTTCAAAAATTTGGTGCGATCCAGCGTGTGCGATAAACAACGTGTTCTCGTCGCCAAATGTCACATCCCAGGGGCTACGCAGTGCATAGGCGCGTGGCTCGCGGATTTGCATCCCAAATGTCAACGGTCCGCCGCGCCCCATCTCGCCTGTTCCGGCGGCAATGTCGATAGTGCGGGTGTTGAGGTCGGCTATCCGTATCGCGTGGTTTTTCGTGTCGGCAATGTACAGCACGTTATCACGTAAGGCCATGCCGTAAGGTTGGCGTAACTGCGCCGTGTCGAAGCTGCCATCGGTCAAGCCGGGGGTGCCATTGCCGATGATGTCTAACACGGTATGAGTCTCTAAATCCGCGATGACAATACGGTGATTATTGGTATCCGCGATGAACAAGCGCCCGCCTGCGCCATCCACCAGCACCTTACCGGGGAAGTTCAGCGCGGTGTTGGGCAGCGCCGCGCCTTCTACGGCGCGTTGGATGATCGGCTCGCGGTTGATCTCGCCCAGGCCGTCCCAGTATTCGATCATCCCGGCGATGAGCGGGTCGAACGCCTCAAATGGAATTTCGCCACTTTGGGCGGCTAAGATGTTGCCGCGTGGGTCAATCACGACAAAGGTCGGCCAAGCGCGGATGCCATACGTGCGCCACACCAAAAAGTCCTTATCGTTGATGACGGGATGCTGCACGTTATAGCGTTGTACCACTTGTTGGATGTTCTCGGTTTCGCCTTCGTTGGTGAATTTGGCCGAATGCACGCCGATAACGGCGAGTTCATCTGGATATTTCGCTTGTAAGGCTTCAAAGATTGGGATCATGTGGATACAGTTGATGCAGCCATATGTCCAAAAATCCAAAATGACGATCTTGCCGCGTAGGTCGTCTAAGGTCAGCGGTTGACTGACGTTGACCCACTCCACCTCCTCCGGGAAGGGCGGCATAGCGAGTTCGGGGTTGCCTTCAAAATCACTCACGGGACGGTTGTCTCCTTCATCTTCGTTTTGAGCATTTACGATGGGTACAAGCAGCAATACAACAAACCAAAACAATAATAATCGCTGAGTCATCGCATCACATCCTTTTTTTCAGATGCGCATCAGCATAACATAAATTTCTAAGCGTAGCCTGATATAATGATGTTACGCTGATGGAGAGCTAGAGAGGTTTTGGTTATGTTACAAGTCGTCAATCAAACCCCCACGCGGATGATACTCCGCGATCAACGGCCAACCGCTGGTTTGGTCTCCATCATCTTTGTGTTTTTGAGCATCAGCGCCGTGTCCTTGTTGATCTTCCAGGGGGTAAGTATCTTCTCGGATCGTATTATCGGGAACGATGGTTTATTCTGGTTTATTGGGATGGCGATATTCATCGCGCTAGGGTTTGGTTTTACACTGTTGGGCATCACCGCCGCGTTGAACTTTCTCGTCGGCACGACATTTATTATGGATCGTGAGACGGAGGAATTTGTCATCGAGCGGGTAGGCTTTTTGCGCACTCGTGCGGAGCGCCACAGTTTATATGGCATTAAGCGCATTGAGGTTGAGGAAAACGCAGAAGTCCATGCGTTTGGTGTTTTTGTCGTTTTGCGCAATGGCGAGAGCTTGCCGGTTGCGTCATTTCACGATCAAGATGAGGATGCGATGCGGGCAGTCGTGCGCGAAATTCATGCCTTTTTGCAGAACGTTGGATATAGAGGATAGTAGGCTCATGCAGCAGAAAATAGTGATTTGTGTCTCGTGTGATGGTTACGGTTGGTTTGAAGATGATGACACATTTGAAGCGGTCGATTGTACGTGGTGCCAGGGCACAGGGTATGTGTATCGGGATGAAAACGGCGTTGACCGCCCGATCCCTGAAGCGGATTATGGCCGGGTCGCTGCCCAGCTTGAGCGCCTAGAGCAAGAACGCCTGCGCGAGATGGGCTATACAGGCAGCGCCAAGCATCCCGATGTGCAGCCTATCCGCCAGCAGGACGACTCAGTCGAATAAAGCCATGATGACGGCTGGCTCTGGTAATATCGGCAGGCGTTCGATTTTATCGTCTGCCGCCCACAGCGATTAGAATCAGCCCGTTTTCGACAGGCAAGAAACGTTCCTCAACTACTGGTTTGCGATCATTTGTTGGGCGCGTTCAAGCATAGGCGCAAAGCTCATCAACACATCGCCGTCTTGTGTGGTCATGCACAAGGCATTTTCATCGTTAACCCAGCATGTATCGGCTTCCGGTGTATCTGCCGCCATGTACAACGGCGCAAATGTCGCGATGGCCTCTGTAAATTCGATGCGCTCGGCTTCGTCATCCCAAGCAATACGCAGCACCCATGCTAACTGGTCGGTGTCCGCGTTATAGTACAGTTTGTATTGATCGCCTCCCCAACCCGCTGCGGCGCGGTTGCCCTCAAACCCGCCGAGTTCATTCTTCAGGAATTCTCGCAGGTAAAACTCGCCCAATGTGCGCGTATAGAGCAGTTCCCACGCTTCGCCGAAGTCCACATCGTTAACGCTGACTGCCAGCGGGCTTTCCCCGGCTAGGTATTTATCGGGATGATAGATTTGCTCCATAGAGACTGGCGGATTAGCGAAGGCGGCATCAACGGCAGCCCAACCGCCTTGATTGCGCAGCACCGTGACAAAATCCATCCCGGCGATGTAGGGGGTTAGGAGTTCCGCCTCTAAGATGCGGGGGATGTCCTCCGGCATAGTAGCACTTTCTACGATGTCGCTCATCAAAATTTCCGCTAGAGCTTCCGGGCGTTCTTGTGCCAGCACGAGTAGATAATCTTGCATGGCGGCGGTTGCATCGCCTTCAACGAGTGATTGCACCGCGAGAATTTCGTCTACAGTGAGTGCGTCAACATCTAGCAGCGCGTCCAGGTCAAAGTGTTGATCTTGCAAGGCGTGGACGTACTCATGAACATATGTGGTGGCTTCCAGCGCGTTTAGTGTGTCGCCAAGCGTCTCACCACTAAGCATCACGACGTTCATCTCTTGGGTTTCTGTGTCGTAATACCCCGCGACTTGATCGCCCAAGAGTGTGAGGTATGTGCCGACGAGATCAAAATCAGCATCGACAAAGCCAAACGCCCGGTAGAATAGCGTTTCCTCGAAGATCGTTTGCTCGTCGAGTTGCTCATCAAGTTGTGTTTCTACAAAGTCCAAGACTTCCAAGCGTGATGGAAAGCGTTTAGTCACGGGTTGTAGTGTCTCTAGCTCGCGGAGTGCGCTCGTCTGTGCATCTATGCGTTGGAGCTCGCCCAGCAATGCCGGGGGGATGTCATCCGGTGGGGTGTCGTCGTCCTGTGCTTGTACGGCCATGAGCGGCAACAGACAGATCAGAAGCAAAATAAAGCGTCTCATAAGGTGTGTTTTCCTCAGTATAAAGGCGCATCATGCCGATGCGCCTTGAATTTAGCGATTAACGAAGCGATACCCAACGCCGCGAGATGTGAGGATGTAGTCCGGTTGGGCGGGGTTTTTCTCGATTTTTTGCCGGAGATAGTGCACATAGAGCTTTAAGCTGTCGATCGCGTCGGCGTATTCTTCACCCCAGGCCTGCGTGATCAACTCGGTGCGGGTAACGACACGACCCGCATTACGTACCAACACACCGAGCAGGTTAAATTCCTTCGGCGTTAGGTGTTTAATTTCGTTATGAACGTGAACTTCACGGTTCATAAAGTTGATGCGGAAGTTGCCGTTGTCGAAGATCAGTTCATCGCTCATATCCGGGCGCGGGGAGCGGCGTAGATGCGCTTTAATGCGGGCGACGAGTTCATCGTTATCATATGGCTTGACGACGTAATCGTCTGCGCCCATGTTTAGCCCGCGCACAACGTCCTTTGTCTCGCCGCGTGCGGATAGAAAGACAATGGGAACGTCGGACATTTCGCGCAAGCGTTGGCATACTTCCCACCCGTCCATGTCGGGCATCATGATGTCCAACAAGATGAGATCTGGCTGATACTTGTACGCTTTGCGCAGCCCTTCTTCCGCACGATAGGCTTTGATAACCTCAAATTCGCGCCGCTCCAAGAGCATCCCGATCAAATTAACGGTTGCTTCTTCATCGTCGATGATTAGAATTTTTTCTGCCATGAGAATATTTCCCCTGGGACATCGCCAGTGAATAACATTACAAACTTTTAACTCATTTTAATGTATCATGCCCCTAATTTCCGCGCAAGTTAAGGTTAGAAAAATGCTTGCTGCGCACGATAAGGGTATACTATTAAATAGTTCAGTCTATGCAAAACCACCCAAAATAACTGTAACTACTCAGGTATACTCTGATGTATACTGCCCCGGTTCAAAACCGGGGGCTAGCAAAGTGCAAAGCCCGTAAACGGGCTAGTCAGCGCGAAAGATCAATTTTATACAGCCCGTTTACGGGCTTCCTAGCGTTTA
>DAOTTT010000020.1:0-15192 GCA_034437635.1 Anaerolineae bacterium
CACCGCCACTGTACCCATCTACACAAATCAGACGGTTACAGCTACCAGAAAGGAGAAGCGGCTTCCTCCACCCGCTAAAGCAGGTGGTTTCCGCCGCATAAGAACGATGAACAACACCAAATCACGCTAACCAAGAAGTCCGCGCAGAGCTTTGCCATAGTGTCTGTACATTTGGGTGTACACTTAAGTAATAGCCTTCGGCAGCGTAAACGTCCCGTCTTTGTCCGGCGTAAACGCCACCACCTTTAAGACCGCATCCGTGTTGATTGCGCCGTAAATGTGCGGGAAAGTCTCTTGATTGTCGTGCTGTGCGGGGATCGTCGGGTCGGGTGGCTCGACCTTGAGCGGGCTAGTCAGTCGCTTAGGGTCAATGCACAGCAAAACAAGATCCTCTTGCCCGGCATAAACGGCATTTGCCACTTTAGCAATCTGCTCACGCTTTGAGGCATGGATGAACCCCTGTGTATCGAGTGTGTCGGCGCGATACGCTTCCGTTGTGGCCTGCCATGCGGCGCGAGTCGTGATGTGATAGATCATTTGCTGATACCATTCATTTGTCGTCATGATATATATCGCGTCGTCGTGTTGTTCGTTATGGATCCATAGTCGATTAGGGATGACTTTCTCTAATGAGAAGCCCAGACGCTCCGGTATGGCGCGGCTGCGCACATTGCCCCCAGCACAGCGGATTTTTACCCGTTTGAGCCGTAACTGTGTAAACGCATGGCCGGCAACAATCCAAGTGGCACGGGTGATTAACCCCTTACCCTGGAAGTTTTGCCCTAACCAATAGCCAATTTCCCCGACTTGCTTATACCAATCAATCATCACCAAGCCGATTTTGCCCGCGACAACGCCTTGATGGTAAATCGTGAGATCATACCCCTGGCGACCGCGTGTTTTTGCCAGGGATAACCGGATGAGGTCGTCCATATGCTTACGGGTGTGGATAGTATCCGGCCAATTCTGATATTTGCGCAGATAGTCGCGGTCACGATGCACAATTTGAAACAAGGCTTGAGCGTCTTGCTCTTTGATGGGATGTAATGCAAGGTCATCTCGCTGATAGTCCGGTATATCTAACGGTTGTTTGCGGCGGGTGAGTGACTTTAGCATCCCTGTATGAACCTTTCCCAATCGAAGCCCATAATTTGATCGTCAATGCTAGCGCGGAGTGTGTTATCCGGGCTGAGATCATACCATGCTTTTGAGCGTGGCGTGCCGAAGATGCGTGTATAACTGCAAAAGCCGCCGCTATCACTAAAGGCGATGATGTGGCCTTCGTTAGTGGTGAGCAAAATGGCGGTGTCTCCGGCTTGCTGCATGGTTATGCGGCCACTGATGCGAATGGGTAAACGCGCCTGCCATAGCAGATCGCCTTCCGCACTGTGGGCATAGAGCATCTCTTGGTCGGTCAAGTAAATGCGGCCATCATTGAGCACGAAAACGCCCGCGTTATTGCCGCCAGGGAACGGTATATCCATCAGGCTTGACCATTGGCCTTGGGGGTTGATGCGCCATAGGCCACCACTGGTATAGGCGACTAACGCACCGTCGCGGTTTTCCGCAAAGGCCGCGCCATTGCTCAGTATGGCGGTATCCAACACCTCACCATCGCGGGAGATCGTCCATAGTTCATCGTCAACCAGTAGGCCGATGGCGGCAGTTGCGGCGAAGGCGACATCATAACGCGGGATGTCCGGCGTGCGCCATAAAACCTCGCGCTGATCTGGTGCGATGGCGATTAACTGATTATCGCGGGTGTGGTAAATGCGGATGCTCCCCGCTTGGATGGGCGGTGTATCCGGTTGGAAGTCCAGCGTATAGCTATCGCCAAAGCCGCCGTTTTCCACGTCAATCTGCACAACGCGGCCATCGCTATAGGTGATGAAAGATTGCGCCTCGTAGCCGTGCAAACTAACAGGCTGCCCGGCGACGGTGACGCGCCATAAGATGCGGCCATCATTGGTCACACGGCGCAAGCGGTCGCCATCGACCACCAGCAAGCTGTTATCGTTGAGCCGTAATGGTGGCACCTCGCGCTGGTCGGATGCCATAACGCTGTGCCATGTGTAGGTACTATGTAAGCGGGCTTGGAGGTTCGTCACCATGCGCATGGGCTGACGATAACCGAGTAAGCGCGGATCGGTGCGGGTATAACCGGGGCCGGGGTTATCCGCGATGCCGGGGTTTTGATTGGTGAAGACGCGCATTTCAAAATGGAGATGCGGCGCTGGCCGGGCATCGCCCACCACGCCGATGACCTGCCCGGCTTCTACACAGGTGAGCCGCGCCGGGAGCAAGACGCTATCGGTTTGCTCGATGTGGCCGTATACGCTGTAGATATAATTGCCGTCCGGCAGCAGATGGCGAATAATCACCACGCCGCCATCCACGCCCCAGGCACGCACACCGCTAAAGGTCACTGTGCCGCGCCCGATAGCCTGTACAGTTTGCCCGCGTGTGATATTGCGCCCGGCAAACCAATCTTCGCCCGTGTGATAGCGCCCTTGGTGGCGTTCGCTGGCAACGCCAAAGTCCTGCCCGATTTGAAAGCGATTGGTGTCAATCGGATAATTGATGCTGTTCAACACGCCGCAGGCATCGTCAGGCTGGGCGTGTGTGGTTGCTGGTGCTAAACAGATGGTCAGCAAGAAGAGGAGGAGAACTTGTCGCATATTTTTCGCTCGTGTGCTTGCAGATTTTAAAATTATAGCCGGGGTGACAGGGGATTGTCACCCCGGTGATGCTTACCCCCCCAAGGCTTTGAGGGCTTTTTCTACGCTTTTCTTCGGGCTGATCTTGATCTGCTCATCGACAATCACGCCGTTTTCATCGATCAACCAATGGGAACGGATGACCCCAAAATACGTGTTGCCATACATGGATTTTTCGCCCCATGCGCCCCACGCTTCGAGGGTCGTATGCTCCGGGTCGGAGAGTAAGTTATAGGGCAAGTTTTCGTCTTGCTGCCACTTCTTGAGCTTATCCGGTGCATCCGGGCTGACGCCCAAGACAACCGTGTTGGCCTCCGTTAACTGGGGCATTTCATCGCGGAAGCCGCAGGCTTGCGTGGTGCAGCCGCTTGTCCCGGCTTTGGGATATGCGAACAAAATCACCTTTTGACCGCGAAAGTCACTGAGCTTGACTGTCTCGCCGTCTTGGTTGAGCAAGGCAAAGTCGGGGGCTTGTTCGCCAACTGTGGGCATTATATTTCCTCCTGGAAAGTCGTTTATTGGGCTTGGAGTTCAAGTTCAAATTGAACGATAGGCGCTTCAGGGTCGAATATATCGATTTCGCCCACTGCGATGATATAACGGGTAATGCCATCTCCCCCAACGAATGTGAAGTTGCTGGCTGAGATCGACCCGGCGATGATGGCAAAGGGCTGGAGTTCGTTAAAGTCAGGGTCAACGACGTTGATGCTCAATGGTAGGAAGTTATTGCCTGTTTGGGTGAAGCGCACATCAAAGCGGGGGCTTTCCACCAGATAATAACGGGCATCATCCAAACGGATGCCGTCGGATACCGGGCTGCCTGGGGCGAGGCGCGGCACTTGTTCGAGCGTCAACGTGAAATTGCCGATAGTTTCCGACGCGGGATAATTCGGGTTACCGCTTACGGTGAGGGTATACGCGCCGTCGGCTTGTAGGTCAACGGCCAACACCGCGTTTTTAAAGTTGAATTCGCTAGATTGCGCGATGACGTTCCCACTAGCATCTGATACTGTCAGAAAAGGATAGTTGAGATCGCTAAATTGCTCTGTCTCGCGGACTTCCGCGATGACGACATCCCCAGCGACTCCGTTAAATGTATAGCTGACCTCTGGTGTGTCGTTACTCAGTGCCCCGGTGACGGTATCACCATAATTGAACGTATTCTGTGCAGTGATAACACTTAGACCAAAAACCACCATCAATAGACTTATCATAAAGCGCATAGCATCCTCCTTATGGATGATAAAACGTTTTACGTAACTGTAGCGCGTTGCGCCATTATCCGCCAACGGCGGCGAGTGCGGCCTTCACGCTGTCATCCGGTGTGATACGCACTTGCCCGGCGATGACGGTGCCGTCTTCGTCAATGACCCAATACGAGCGCAAGGGCGCGGTGAAGGTGCGCCCCTTAAACGATAGATCGCCCCAGGCATCCCACGCTTCTAACACACTATGATCGACATCTGATAGGAGATCGTAGGGGAGATTTTGCTTGTCCTTCCACGCTTTAAGCTCGGCTTGCGTATCCGCGCTGATGCCGAGGACAATCGCGTTGGCCGTTTCTACTTGCGGGAAGTTATCGCGGAAGCCGCACGCCTGCGTGGTACAACCGGGTGTATCCGCTTTAGGGAAGGCGAATAAAATTACTTTGTGTCCGGCAAAATCACTGAGCTTGATTGTCTCGCCGTCCTGGTTGGGCAGGGCGAAATCTGGGGCTTTATCACCGATAGCTGGCATATGCTTTTATCCTTTGTCCGTTGATTAATCCGTCGGTGAGTGTGCCATAAGTCGATGAGCCTATGCTAAATGCCGACTCTGCCAAGCGTAAAATGCTTGTGGTAAAGTTGCCATCATCTTTAGAGTTAAATTATCGAGCGCCGATGAATAGCAGATTACATCCGAGTGTTTACTTTGTCCTGGTTGGGGCGGTGTTGCTGGTTATCTATATGACCACCATGCAGACTATCCCGAACGGGTCGAGCCATTATTTTATGATTGATGTGGGCGAAACGCAGATCGTCCTCAACGAGTGGGGTACGCTCCATGCGACGGGCTACCCTGTATACGTAATAACCGGCAACATCTTAACCGAGTTGTTCATCCTGGGTGGGGTCGCCCCGTTGACGGCTCCGGCGTTGGTTTCCTTGTTTTGGGGCTTGCTGATGCTGGCCTTGATCTTCGTGTTGGTCTACCACCTCACGCGCCAAGCGTGGATCGCGGCGGGGGTGGTGTTGGCCTTCGGCCTGACCCGTACCATCTGGATACACCATGTCATCGCGGAGATTTACACGTTTGGCCTATTGCTACAAATCCTGCTTTTGGTGCTGGCCTTGTGGCGCGGGGAGGTGCGCGGGCGCATCTATTGGCTGGCGTTTATCGGCGGGCTGGCGGTTGCCCATCACCGGGCAACGGCGATGATGATCCCTGGTTTGCTGGTGGCGGTTGCGCCCATCCTATGGCAAGAACGGCGCAAACTACCGCAGATTATTGGCATTAGCTTGATTTTGGGCACGTTGGGCTTTTTGCAATATGCCTATCTCTACATCCGAGCGCAGGCTGGGGCGGATTGGGTCTATGGTGATCCGGGGACATTAGAGGGCTTATGGCACGAGTTCATGGGGCGCGAAGCCGCTCGCTTTATCGGCCCGCCGGATGATGTTGGCGGTTTGCTCACCAATTGGGAGATCGTCAACGCAGTCGTTATCCGTGATCTGACGCTGCCGGGTGTGGTCGCTGGTGTAGCGGGATTGCTGGCGGCGGTTATCAACCCGATGACGCGGCGCATGGGGGCAGCGTTGGCCTTAGTCGGCTTGGTGGCGTATGGTTTCCATGTCGCAGCTTATACGGATGTCCTCTCCGCGTTAATTTTGCTGGTGACATTGATTCTCGCTTTGGGGTGGGGGCTTTTGGTACATGCTGCTATGCGCATTAGGCGTAAGCCAAACGTCGTGCTGGGTGGGCTGGCAACAGCCGCGCTTGCCATCTACTTTGTGGGCTTCAACGGCGGTTTTATCCGCGAGCAGGTGGAAGACACGACCGGGTTAGGGACGATAGACTTGCTGCAAGCCGTGCCGGAAGGTGAAACAGTGATGCTCGCGTGGGGGCCGCTTTACTTTGCTGCATCCATCGGCCAGATCTTCGGGGACGAATTGACGCATATCACCTTGGTCGATCATAACGACGTATCCACCGCACCGATCATCACGCCGGAATATACGCTGTTCAACCAAAATTTGGATTGGTGGCAGGCGCGGTTTGGTGCGCCGGTCTATGTGCAGGCGGTCGCGCCGCGTCTGGTGCGCATTGATACCGCGCCGGATGTGCAAGCCGATGCGCCGGAAGGAATCAGCGTGCTGGCGGCGGTTGTCATCTGCGATGATCCGCTGGCATTAGATGTCACTTGGCAGACGGACGCGCAACCGGAACAGAATTTGAGCGTTTATGTGCATGGGTTGAATGCTGACGGTGCGTTAATCGCGCAGGGCGACCAAGCCGCGCCGGTCTATGGTTGGCGGCCTTTGACCACATGGCTCCCCGGTGAGCGCGTGCGTGATGTGTATCCCCTAGCGCAGACCGGGACAGAGCAGGTAGAATCGATTCGTTATGGCATGTATCGCACGTTGCCGGAGGGCGGTTTTGAAAATGTATCGGAATACACTGTTTTGGTGGATTGTCCTTAGCGTCGTTGTGGCGGGCTGTAGTGATGGGCAAACATCCACGCCGACCGCCGCCCCGACCGCTGTGCCTGTTGTCAAGCAATTGGCGACGATCCCGCCTACACCGACCGTGAGCGAAGCGGAGCGTATCGCCACGTTAACCGCGCAGCCCTTGCCGTCTACGCCGATCTTACCGACGCTAACGCCTACGCCGACGGTCTATGTGGGCGTGTTCTTGGGCGAAGCGCCAATTGATCCCTTTGCACCTGTCACCCGTTTGAACCCGGTGCAAGTCGTCGCGGAACCCACCGTTGATGTCTCTGGCGTGCGCTTAATCTGTGATATTCCTGAAGCGCCTGCTTTTGGTGTAGCATGGCGGGATGAAAGCGCCGTTTTAAGTGCTTTGCGCTGCCCAATCCAGATTGCGGTGGGCTTCGTGGGACGGGTGCAGTTGTTCGAGCGGGGCGCGATGTACTTCCGCCCGGAGACAGGTGAGGTGTGGGCGTTGCGCCCGGCCACATCCGAAGAAGAGGGGCGTTATTGGTATGTGGGACAAGTGCCGGAGTTAAGCGGCGCTGTCGCACAACAACCGCCAAGCGGTCGCTTTTTGCCAACGGGCGAAATTGGCCGCGTTTGGCTGGAAGTGCCGGAAGTGCGCGATGCGTTAGGCTTCGCTTTGCAAGATGCCAGCGATGCCGAAATTGCCTTCCAGCGGTTTGATGGCGGGACGATATTATTTGATGTGGTGATCGGCCAGGTGTTCGCTTTGCTCTTGGATGGCACGGCCTTTGGCCCTTATGCCGCCGCTGACCCTGACACGTTCCAAGAGGCGGAGAGCGATCAACCCGTGCTGACGGCTTCGCCATAAAGCACTTCGCCCCTGGTTTGAGGGGCGAAGGTGAGGCTAGTTTGTGGCTTCTTTTTCCGGCGTAGCTAGGTCGTTAGCGCGGAGGGCTTGGACATCAAGCTCATAGAGCGTGCGCTCTTTGACGGCTTCCCCAAAGATAGAGATGCCAGAGTTCACGGCGATCATGCCGATCAACCCTTTGATGAACCAGTTCAAAAACCCTTTTTTCTGCGTCCGTGCTTGGATGGCGCTCCCTAAGAAGCTCAAACCCAGGCCGATAAATAAGAGGCCACGCGGCGCGTATTCATCCCACTTTTCGTAATGTTTGTTCATGGAAAACTTCGTCGCCTTTTAACTTTTATCACTCTCTTTAGTGTACTGATTATGATGCTGATTACAAGTTTTTTCTATAATTACTGAGGCAATCCAGTTTTCAAGCGATCCGCATCAACTGCGCCCGCGTGAGAGTCATGCAGCATTTTGTTGACGGCGCGTTCCGCACAACCTGCACCCATCGCCAAGCCATGCCCGGTAAAGCCAACGGCAAATCCCACACGCGGCATATCCGGCAGTGTGCCGACCAACGGCAAGCCGTCAGCACTAAAGCCCATAATGCCCGCCCAGCGCCGGGCAACCTTGATGCTGCCATCATTATTGACCACTTCCGGGAAGTGCTGGCGGCAGTAAGCGTCTAGGACGGTCTGCACAGGCATGTTGGTACGGTCTTCGAGTGTGTCATTTTCCAGCGGTTTATTTTGCTTGCGCCCACCACCGACCAACAGCCGATTATCAAACGTCATGCGATAGTACATATAACCATAATCGCTATAACCGCACACATCTAACAGCGGTTGCGGCAGGGTTTGTGTGACCATCACTTGGGCGCGTGTCGGCGTGACTTTATCCGCGAAATAAGGGTGTATCTGCGCGGAATAGGCGTTCGTACACAGTAAAACATGCTTGGCGTGGAAAATCCAATGGGTAGTATGCACGGTTACGCGCTGATCGTCGGTTTGCTCGATGTGATAAACGGCGTTATTAGGGATTAACTCCGCGCCGCTCTGCTGCCAGATGGCTTTTACCAACTTAACGGGTTGCACGGCGGCATCCCAGGGCTGGCGTATAGCGGCGCAATACCCGCGATTGAGCGGGTCGTGGTCATGGTGAATAACGTTGATGCCGTCCGTATGAAGGGCTTCCGTCGCGGTCTTGAGTTCATCGGCTTCTGTGGAACTTTCCGCGAGAAGCAGTGAGCCACATTCTGCCAGTGGCACGTTGCCCTTATGGGCGAAATCACGCCAGAGTTGATGCGTATGTAACGATAATTGCCATGCTTCGCGGGTGACATCTGCGCCGTAAGTCTCGATAGCACGGTGATAGTAGGTGTCGAGTCCGGTAATCATAAACCCGGCATTGCGCCCACTGGCACCATAGGCGCGGTCGTGCATATCGGTGATGACGACCTCTTGGCCGTTCTTCGCGGCGAAGTAAGCAGCGGCGCAGCCAATTAAGCCCGCGCCGATGACGAGAAAATCCACACTGCGGATGGGTTGCGTCCCGTCTGCTTGCCAATGCGAAACGGTCATGCGCGGGGGACCTTAATCACGTAGGTATTGGCGATTTTGTCGTGTAGCCCTTGACGGGAGTCGTCCACGAAGGCCAACAGCCAACCGAGCATTAACAACGGCGAGTTGATGAGATAGCCTACATAACGGAAAACGGCTTCGCTATCCGCGATGGGGGTGCCGTCGGTCTTAATCACCTGGATGTTAAACAACATCTTGCCCAGTGTTTGGCCGTTCTGCTGGGTGAGGAAGTACCATTGATAAGCCGCACCGAGAGCAAAACCGACCAGCCCGCTCCCCCAGAAGAAATTGGTGGAACCCGCGCCGAAAATGCCTCCAATCGCGCCGACGATGATGGTATCCACGATGAGCGCCATCAGGCGTTCGCTAATATCTGCTAATTCATAGACTTCTGTATCTTGCGTCATGATCTGTGTTTCCTTATGTATGCGTTATATCTGGTATACGCATCCTTCACGCCATAAGTTGTATTTTAGCGTGTGGTTAAAATGACGACAACGCATCATCTAATCTTCATGCTGTTTCGTTAGGATCGACAGTAACCTTCGGTTAGTTTTTAGTTCTCAGTTTTTGGTTTCTTACTATGAGGATAATCGTATGCTTTGGATAATGGGTGTTCTACTGGTCGTTTTTAGTCAGTTGACGGCCACGGCTGATGGCACACAATTTCGTAATGGTGCGGCACGCACAGGCGTTTTTGACTCTGCGCCGATTCTCCAAGAGCCGACGCTCAAATGGGCGTTTGCTGTGCCGCGCCCGGTACGAACGACGGTCGCCGCCGCCGGGGATCTTGTGTACATTGGCAGCGAAAACGGGGTTTTGTATGCCATTGACCGCTTGCTAGGCGTGGAAGTATGGCGCAAAGAAACTGATGACCCCATTGTATCCACCAGCGCAATTGTGGACGGTGTGTTATACGTCGGTGGCTTGGATGACAACCTCTATGCGCTGGATGCCGCCACAGGCGAAACCCGTTGGCAATTTGCGACGGAAGGGCAGATTTACTCATCGCCG
Organism: Anaerolineae bacterium; assembly: GCA_034437635.1. Classification (GTDB taxonomy): domain Bacteria; phylum Chloroflexota; class Anaerolineae; order Aggregatilineales; family Phototrophicaceae; genus J038. The sequence goes on from DAOTTT010000020.1 coordinate 9,821, forward strand.
TTGGTGGTGGATGGGGTGGTGTATATTGGCAGCCGAGACGATCATCTTTATGCGGTAGATGCGGCTACGGGCGAACAGATTTGGCGCTATGATACCGGTGGCGATGTGTGGTCATCACCGGCTATCAGTGATGAGATAGTGATTATTGGCAATCGTGATAACGCCGTTCTTGCGCTGGATGCGGCTTCCGGCGACGTGATATGGAGGGTCGAAGCGGATGGTGATGTGGATGCAACCCCCGCAATTGTGGATGGGGTGATCTACATCGGCAGCGGTGATATTTTTTATGCGCTGGATTTAATGACGGGTGATGCGTTGTGGTCGTTTGATGTCGGGAGCCGCGTGTATGCGTCCGCAGCGGTGACGACGACAACGGCTTATGTGTTCGGCCTTGATGGTGATTTGTATGCGCTGGATACGGCTAGCGGTGCGGTAGCCTGGCAATTTGCCCTAGGTGGCCCGGCGTACTCGTCGCCATCCATCGCCGGGGATGTCGTCTATGCTGTGAGTGAGGAAGGCGGTTTGCTCTATGCGTTGGACACGGCAACCGGGGACGAACGCTGGCGGTATCAAACCGGGCGCGAAGGGGATTGGCGTTCTGCTGCACCCGTTCTCGTGGATGGCGTATTGTACATCAGCAGTAACACAGAAGGCTTGCTCGCGTTAGGGGCGACGGACTCATCCTAATTTCATATATTTGACGTATAATTCATATTGTGTTGAATGTTGTGAATAGTATAAGGTTCTGATGTATGCAGCCCGATTTTGATGTAATTGTTGTTGGGGGACGACCTGCCGGGTCAACACTGGCGGCGCGACTGGGTAAGTATGGGTATCGTGTGTTGTTGCTGGAACGCGCCGAACTACCGAGCTTACCGGCGGCTTCTAGCCCGATTATCTACGCGGCGACGATGAAAATGCTTGATGAGATCGGCGTGGATGAGGCGGTATATGCGTATAATACGCCGCGCATCCGTGCCATGAGCTTACATAGCACGGCCTTCCAAGCGGATTTGACTTTGCCGGATGACGGTGGGCGTAATTATGCCTACGCCATTGACCGGGCACGTTTCGACGCGGCACTTTGGGAAACGGCGGCAGGATACCCCACTGTGACGGCCATGCAGGGCTTCAATGTGACAGATCTTATATGGCAGGGTGCAGCCGTTGTTGGTGTGCAGGGCAAAGATGCCAACGGCAACCCGCATACGTTCCGGGCGCGGGTCCTGGTCGGCGCGGATGGCCGCTTTAGCTTAGTTGCCCGCAAGACCAACGCACAAACCACTGATGAACATCACGAAAACCCGACATCGCTCTTATATGCTTATTGGCGTGACCTTGCACCCTATCATGCGGACGGTAGCGCGGCATCCGTTGCCTATGAGGGCGAACCAGGCATCGGCTACTTGGTGATGGACAGCGCCGATAACACGGCGGCGGTTGTGATTGAAGGCCGTGCGGAAATGGTTAACCCTGGTGCGGGCCAAGCCGAAACTTTCTACCTTGAAAAGTTAAGCCAACTCCCGGCGCTATGGGCGCGGCTGCACGATGCGGAGATGATAACCTCTGTGCGGGGGATGCGGCGTGTCGGTAATTGCTACCGTCAACCCGGTGGGGCAGGCTGGGCGCTGGTCGGGGATGCCTACCACCAAAAAGACCCGCTTGATGGTCAAGGAATTTACAACGCGGTATTTACGGCTAAGGCGTTGGCCTGGGCGATACGCTATTGGCTGCAAGATGAAAAGACCTGGGATGAGGCGCTGACGTGGTACGACGAAACCGCACGCATCAAGACTTACGCCATGTATAAATCGGTCTTAAATCGCGTACAAGTGAGCCTCTACCCGCAGAACCAGCCGCCGGAATGGTTGCAAAACACCGTTGGCCGCTGGATGATGGAAGACCCGGCGTTACACAGCTTATTTGGGCGTTTCATCACGCGGCAAATGCCCGCTGATATGATGCGCTTGATGACCCCGCCGGTGCTGGCTGGGGCGGTTGTACGCGGTGGTCTGCGGGATTTGCGTCAGCGGGTGCGGGCACGATTACCGTTCTAAGTGCGTTAGAAACGCCTAACAAAGTTTGGGCAAACTGTTATATACGGTACAATTTTCTACCAGCGATTATATGTACTGACAAAGGTTTTAAACTATGCGGCTTCTACGCTTTATGCTGATATTGCTTGTGCTGGTCTCCGGTATGACCGTCTGGGCGCAGGATGACGACGATGACGCGACAATTATTGATGTGCTGGATGGCTTGACCGTGAGCGCACCATTGCCTGATCTTGGTGGTGTGACGATCCGTGTGGCGACGATGAACGCTTATCCACCATTTAATGACATCAATAGCGAAGGTCTAGGCGTGGGTTGGGATTATGATATCATGCGCGAGATGTGCAGTCGCTTGAACTGTGAACCTGAATTCGTTGAAATCGAATGGGAAGGGCTTATTCCTTCCGTGACTGATGGCACTAATGATATGGCCGTTAACGGTATCACGGTGACCGAACCGCGCAAAGAGGTGCTGGACTTTTCCGATCCGTACATTACGCTGCGGCAGGTCTTTTTGGTGCGCTCTAATGATGATCGTTTCGAGACTGTTGACGATTTTGTCGCCAATGAAGACTTGATGCTGACTGCATTGGCAGCATCGACCAATGCGGATACGGGTATCAGCCTGTTGGGCGAAGACAGCCCGCGCTTAACGCTATCAAGCGAAACGTTCGACAATATGGTGCTTCAGCTTATTGACGGGACAACCGATGGTATTGTGATGGACGATCTCACAGCACAACGGTACGTCAACGATGCACCAGATGCCTTCCGCATTGTGGAAAGCCCCGATACCCCAGTGGAAGAATTAGCCTTTATTTTTACGCCCGGCTCGGAACTGCGCGAGGCGTTTAACTTGGGTCTAGCTCAAATCCGCGAGGATGGGACGTTAGAGCAGATCAACGCACAATGGTTATATGGTGAATAAAATGATGCGTAAATTGCTGATCGTGTGTTTGATGGCCTTGTTGGTGTTGCCGTTAAACGCGCAAACGGATGATGACAGCGACGAGACAATCCTTGATGTTTTAGATACATTACAGGTGCCTCATTACCCTGGATTGCCTGATTTGGAGGGGCGGGTGGTACGTGTCGCTGTGGAGAATGCGTATCCGCCGTTTAATTTCGTCAATAGCGAAGGGCGTGGTGAAGGCTGGGACTACGATGTTGTGCCGGAGCTATGCGACCGTCTTAACTGCCAAGTCGAATTTGTTGAAATGGAATGGGAAGGCGTGCTGGATGCTGTCGCCGATGGCACGGTTGATATGGCTGCTGACGGTATCACCGTGACGGCAGAGCGTGCAGAACGCATGGAATTTAGCGATCCATATATCATTTTGCGGCAGGTTTTCTTGGTGCGCTCTACGGAAGATCGTTTCGATACGATTCAAGCGTTTGTCGCAAACGACGATCTACAGATTTCTACTCAAATGGGCACCACCAACGCAGAACGTGCTATTGAGCTACTGGGTGAAGATACCCCCCGGCTTATTGCGTCCGAAAGTGATGTGGATGGGCTTGTGCTTGCGCTCATCAGCTTCGAGACGGATGCCGTGATTATGGATAGCTTGGTCGCCCAACGCTATCTAAACGAGTATCCAGAAGCCGTGCGCGTATTTGAAGAGCCGCTTTCCGGCGAGGAAGCCTTGGGCTTCCCCTTTACGCCTGGGTCAGGTTTAGTCGAGCCGTTTAACATGGCGTTGGATACCATGCGCGAAGACGGTTCTCTCGCTGCGCTGAATACTTTATGGTTATTTGGCTTCGACGAATAAGCGTTTTCTGAGCGCAGCCTGCCTATGATGTAATCATATTAAACAACTTTGAGGAGTGAAGTGATATGGTTACGTTACAGGCGGCTGCAATGCGTTTATTCTTGCGCATGACATTTAAGCGTAAGCGTTTAGAGACAATCGAGGCAATGCGGGCAATGGTTGACAGCTTAGAGGGTAAACCCCATAAGAACGTGCGCGTAGAGAAGGCATCTTTTAATGGGCTTAAAGCAGAGTGGCTCTTGCCCAATCATCTGCATACGGATGGCATCATCTTATATTTGCATGGGGGTGGTTATGTCTCAGGTTCACCATCTTCGCACAGAGGCACCGTCTCGCAAATTGTCAATGCTAGTGGTGTGGCTGCATTACTGCTAGATTATCGCCTAGCGCCCGAACACCCTTACCCGGCAGCCTTAGAGGATGCCACACAAGCCTATAAATGGCTGTTGAGCGAAGGGTATGCACCACAACAGATCATCATCGCCGGTGATTCTGCCGGGGGTGGCTTGACTTTAGCGACGTTGTTAAAACTCCGTGATGAAGGGGTGCCGTTGCCTGCGGGTGCCGCCACGATCTCACCTTGGACAGATTTAGAAGGAACGGGCGAGAGCGTCCACACCCGCGCCCGCCAAGACCCTTGGCTTAAACCAGGTGATCTCCATTTGCCTGTCAATAACTATACCCAAGGCCAAGACACGACTCATCCGTATATTTCGCCATTACATGGTGATTTGAGGGGATTACCACCGCTGCTTATCCAAGTTGGTGATGCTGAAATTCTATTGAGCGACTCTGAGCGGTTTGCCGCTAAAGCGCAAGCGATGGGCGTTGATGTATCGCTCAAAATTTGGCCGGGCATGTGGCATGTATGGCACGCTTTTTATGCTGTCGTGCCGGAAGCCAAGCGCGCCATTGAAGAATTGGCCGAATTTGTGAAGCACACATTACTTGTTCAGGATGATGTACTCTTCGCTTTAGAAGCGGTTTAGTTGATAAGCTCATCCATAAAGGCTTGCATCTTCTCGTAATGTGAGCCTTTCCAATAGACCTTATCGCAATCATCACATTGATGAAACACGTCAAAATGTTCGGCGCTGGTCGCCGGGACGATGTGCAATATATCGGCTTTATCCACGCGATGCAGCAAACCATTACAGTTCATACAGCGATGAAATGGCGTGACATGATCGGTGAGATCATAACGCCGCAAGACCTCGACGATTTGCTTTTTGGGGTCGGTTTCGCGCATCCAGTGGCCGTAGGTGACCAAACTACGTTTAAGTACCCCAATATCACGGGTGAGTAAAATACGGTCTTCCACATTAGACACTTCCGCGAGTTCATCGTCGGGGTAGTCGTTGCGATAGAGCGTATCGAAGCCCATCATACGTAGGTAATTGGCTAAACGGCCTAGGTGCGTATCCAATATAAAACGCGGCGGTAACGGCGGCGGCGGTGTAATGATAATTTTATCCTCGGTGTTGATCGTCCCGTGCGAATAGACCTTAATGACGGCATCCGCTGGCACAATGGCCTCAAGGTCAAC
>DAOTTT010000021.1:0-3724 GCA_034437635.1 Anaerolineae bacterium
CCAGCGATGGCGATAACGCTCACACCGATGATTAAAGCGATAACGCGGTTACTCATGGGCAACAAACCTTCTAAAGTGTCACGAATAATCCGCATTATAAAACGGCCATCGTTGAATCGACAGCCCGTGATATTACAATTTGCCAATAATGGATAACAATTTATAATTTCATCAGTATTATGGTTTATAATTGATAGAATTACCACATACAAAACTTAATATGATTTCAAAGCAGGCGCTCCCATGACAAATGATGACCTTCGTCGTAGACTCAATGCTGCATGGCGCATTCACCGTGATAACCACGACGAGGCTATAGCAGTTGCAAAAGATGTATATGCGACGACACAAGACACTACGATTAAACTCGCTGCACGCAATTTAGAAGCGCGTGCTTACGTTATAGCCGATGATTACGGCCAAGCCTATCAGCTTGCACAGGCGGTTTTGCAAGCTGCGCCGCCGGAGTTATGGGACGAACGCGCTACCGCCTATCATACATGTGGTTTCGTTAACCGCTTAACAGGTCTGTTTGCGGATGCCCTGCGCGACCATCATCATGAATATGACATTCGCTGTGAACACGATGATCTGAGCGGACAAGCCCGTGCCCTGGAAAAGATCGGCGCGGTGCATATTGCTCTTCTACATGTTGAAACGGCCATCGACTATATTCAGCAGGCTATGGATATTTACAAGGCCATCAGTGATCGCGTCGGGCAGTCGCAAACCCTCAACACGCTGGCAAGCATTCACGGGCGCAGTGGTAATCATGAAATGGCCTTACATTTTCTAGAAGGAAGCCAAGCATTGGTCGCCGGTCAAGATGCCTATCAAGAGGCGATTGTTCTGTCTAATCTTGGGACGGCCTATGGCGCGACCGGGCACTTTGAAAAGTCCGAAGCTGTGCTGAAAAAGGCGCTTGCGCTGCATCAAAAATTTGGTAGTAAACGCCAGCAGGCGGTTGTGCTGCATAACTTGTCTAATCTAATCTCAATCGTCCAAGCGCCGGATGTGACACAAGCCATCGCTTACGCGCAACAATCTTATGAACTGGCAACTGAGGCGAACAGCGTCTTCGATCGGATGAAATCTGCCGAGGCACTCGCAGGATTGCACGAGTCAATCGAAGATTATGCGCAAGCCTACCATTGGCTTAAGATCTACCACAATCTCGTCAGCGCGCATTATAGCATCACCCATGCTAACGAACTCAAGCGACTGGAATTCCGCTATCGTGCGGAAATCAACCAGAAGGAAGTGCAACGTCTGCGCGATTATAACCGCGTGTTGGAAGCCGACCGCGAGCGGTACCGTAAGCTGACCGAACTCAAAGACGACTTTATCAACAGCGTCTCACATGACCTCAAAACCCCGTTGACTGGCATCTTTTTCAACATTGATATGATCGAACGTTACGGCTATTTGACCGATGATCGCATCCGCAAGATACGCGACCGAATGTACCACTACGCGCTACAAATGCAAGAATTGGTGATGGACATCCTCGATCTTGCGCGGATAGATAGCATGGTTAACACACAAAAAGAAACGCATAAAGTCGATGACCTGCTAGAATTTTTAAATTATGGCTTTGCGGATGATTTAAAGGAGCGTGGTGTTACATTAGACTATGCCGTTGAGCCGGAAGACTTACAAGCGCGTTTTAACGCTCACCAGATGCAGCGTTTGGTCGTGAATCTGGCTTCCAACGCGATTAAGTACACGCCGACGGGGGGGCGCGTAATCATCCGGGCATTCCATGATGATGACATCCTCGTGTTGACCGTGCGCGACAGCGGCCCCGGCATCCCGGAGGCTGACTTGCCGCATATCTTCAAGCCGTTCTACCGGGTAAAAGGGACGAGCTTGGTCGACGGCACGGGCTTGGGCTTGAGCATCGTCCGCGCCATCGTTGAGCAGCACGACGGCACTATCACCGTGCATAATAACCCCGATGCTGGCGTGACGTTTACTGTTCGCTTGCCACAACGCTCCCTCATTTAATGAAATTTGTCACATTACAATCGTGATATACAGTGGTAGTATAGAACCAACCACAATTTAATCATCTGGTAAAAACTACATGGATACTATCGATCCTAAAATTATTTCTTCACCGGATTATGACATCCATTTTTTCGGCATTGAGATGTTGCATCCGTTTGATAGCCGTAAGTACAGCCGAGCATGGCAGGCGCTCAAGCGACATTATGGCGACGAGGTGCTCTGGCGTACCATCCAGCCGCAAGATGAAGTGAGCGATGCGGATTTACGCTTAGTTCATACGCAAGATTACTTGGACACGTTGCGCACGCCTGCTGTTATTGCCCGCGCCCTGGAATTTATGATGCTCGCCTCTATACCTTACACCTTGCTCCGTAATCGCTTGGTGCGCCCGATGCGCTTGGCGACTGAAGGCACGATCCTCGCGGCTAAAGAAGCCATGCAAGGCGGCTTGGCGATCAACCTGTCCGGCGGCTATCATCATGCCAGCGCGGAGCAGGGCGAAGGCTTCTGCCTCTTTGCGGATGTGCCGGTTGCCATCGAAAAACTGCGCAAAGAAAAACTGCTCAAGCCGGAGCAGCAAGCGGTGATCCTCGACTTAGACGCGCACCAAGGTAACGGTCACGAGCGCGTGTATCATGGTAAAAACGGCGTGTTTATCTTCGATATATATAACCAGTCCATCTATCCCCGCGATGAATATGCTTTAGAGCGGGTGGATTATGGCGTTGGCGTGAACAGTGGCGTAAATGGCCGTATGTATATGGATCTGCTCAAGCGTAAATTGCCGGAAGCCCTCGATCGCGCTAAAAATCCAGGTGTGGCGTTCTACATCGCCGGGACGGACATCGTAAAGGGTGATGTGCTCGGCGGTATGAAGGTCTCGGAAGATGCGCTGCTAGAGCGTGATAAGCTGGTTATTGATAGGGTCGTTGAGCGCGGCATTCCGTTGGTGATCGTGCTAGGTGGGGGCTATAGCAAAGCGAGCTTCCGCATGGTGGCGCGGATGGCTGGCTATGTGCTTGAGCGTTATGGTGATGCTAATGATCCTGATATTATCGCGTTGGGGTAATTAAAAAGCCGACTCCCTAATGCGGAAGGGGAGAAACCAGCGGGCGGGAGTCGGCAGCGTTCTTAAGCAGAGGTTTCTTGTATAAGCAGCAGGCGGCGGCTGAGTTCTGCGCGTGCTTCGTCGATGGTATCCGCAAAATGCACACCGTTAAGCGCCTTGCGATCGAGAATGGTGAACGCCTTCGCCACCGTTTTGACGAAACCGTTCATACCGACGATGGCGATGGGGCCGCGTCCTTCTGCGCCCATCTGGAGCATTTGCCGGGCGTAGTCGCGGGTTTCTCTGCTAAAGACGGAGCCGTTCGGCACATTTGCGCCGGGTTCCATCCATACAATCGCGCCGACAATCTCATTGCGTTTGCTGGTTACATCTTTGATTTTTGCCAACGTTTCAAACATCTGTGCCCATGTCCAGCCTTTATAAAACTCGGCCAGCATGATCGTTTGCTCGTCGTTATCCCAATACAATTCAATAGCCATGGGTTCACCTTTAAGTTTAATTTCAATCAAAGTATAGTTTGCCTAAATGCGTACTCCGTCAATTACCACCCGCTAAAGCGGGTGGCTTGCCCCTGACTCCGAGGAGTCGGTGCTTAAGGGACGATTGACTTGCGTCCCATCGTCACAAAGTCCTTGCCTTGCGACG
>DAOTTT010000022.1:0-4400 GCA_034437635.1 Anaerolineae bacterium
CGTCGCAAGGCAAGGACTTTGTGACGATGGGACGCAAGTCAATCGTCCCTTAAGCACCGACTCCTCGGAGTCAGGGGCAAGCCACCCGCTTTAGCGGGTGGTAATTGACGATTATCTCCTTATGTTGTTGTATATCATCATCATAAGGGGCTATCCCTGACATCTTGTGTCAGGGTTTATAATCCGATTTCGTTGTAATATAAAAAGCCTGTCTGCGGTTGGTAGACGATGACGGCGCGTGCGCCGCGTGTCCACTCGTTGGTGTAGCTGCGACCGGTCACATAACACACAATTTCCCCGTTGAACGGTTGCCAGTCGAGGATGTCCGTCTCTAAGCCCATCGGCAGCGTGAGATTGCCTTGCACGAAGTCACTTTCGCAATCAAACGGCTGGAAGTCGCGCAGGCGCAGTAGTTTCGCTAAATAAGCGTCCGTCACGCGGAAACGCACATACAGATCATGCCCGGTGAAACCCTCCCCGGCGAAGCTGCCCGTACTTTCGATGTCGCTAACGCCTGCGGGCACCGGGTCTTGGATGATGGCCTTGAAGACTTGATCGCCATTGGTGACACTGCGCCCGGTAGCGCATCCCGCTAGCAAGAGCAACGCCACCAATACCCCAAACGCTCTAACGCTCATCGTTACCATCGTCAAAGATGCCTGTGGGGTGACAACCGCGCCCGGCTTGGGCGGCTGCACGCTCTAGCTGAACAAAATTGCTGTGTTCGCGGTCGTCCGGGCGGTAGAGCACGGCCTCCGCGTAGCCTTGTTCGACTAAGGCTTGATTGACGAACACGCCATCCACATAGATATACCGCAGCAGGCGATCAAAGCGGTCGGTGTCGCTGGTGTCGATCTGCAAGATGACCGTCTTGCCTTCCACGAGGTCGCGGTTAGCGTTGGCCGCGTCGTTGTAGCAGGGTTCGTCCCGTTCTGGCGTGTTAACGCCCACATAGCGGACACGGTATTCTTGCCCGTCGATGGTGACATCAATGGTATCGCCATCAATCACGCGGGTGACGGTAGCGCGTTCGCCTTCGATGTCACCGCTGCTGCTAGGCGCTACTGTGTTTTCTTCCGGTAATGTGCAAGCTCCGAGTACAACAATGAGTGCGATAAAGATATACTTATACATGAGCGTTTCTCTTGTGATATTGAAAGGATGAAACGTGATGCGAACAATAATGATTATAATGTGTATTTTACTGGCTGTCCCGGTCATCGCCCAGGATGAACAGGACGCGGTGACGGGGGCGAACGCATCGTGACGGCCAGAGCATTCGGACGGTCGGGCGGTGGATTTGGCGAAGTGCTGGATGCGCTGTCAGATAGCGGTGTAATCGCCGGTTTGACGCGGGCTGGAGCCGTCACGCTGGCCGAGCAGTTGAACTCCGGTATTTTGTCTGTGCCCTTGAGCTTGGCGATTGTCACGGCCTATACTGAAGCCCGTCCTGTGATTGAGGAAGAGGAATAACCGATGCCCTATACGCCCTTGCAACTCGCGGATGCTTTCGTACAAGCCGGGGAACTTGACGACGCGCTGGACGCACTTAACGATCATCTAGCGGCCACGCCCACTGATGCGGATGCGCGCCGCTTACGCGCTTCGATTTTGGCGCGGCGCGATGCCCTGACCGGCTTTGAGCAAGCCTTGGCCGATCTCCACGCGCTGCCGGAGCACACAGCGGAGGACGCGGTTTTGGCGGTGCGCTTGGTGGAGCAAATCAGCGGGTTGCAAGCGGCGCTCGAACAAGCGGAAGAGGCGCATGGGCGCTTCCCGCAGGATGACCGCGTGACGGAACTGCTGCTCACGCTCTTACGCCGGGCGGATGCCACCGCACGCGGGCGGGAGATCGTCGCCAAGTTGGGCGATGATTGGCGCTGGCAGGTGTGGGCGGGCGACTTCGCGGCGGATGCCGGGGACAACGCCGCCGCCATCACCGCGTATACTGCCGCGCTGGATGCGCTAGGCGCGGCGCAGGTTGTTATGCCGTCGCATCTACTGACGAAGCTGGACATAAAAGCGGCGGCCATCGCCGGGAGTGTGGCGCGGTTGCTCACGGCGCGGGCGGCGTGCTATGTGCAGCTAGGCGTGTATGCTCCGGCACAAGCGGATTACACCGCCGCCGCCAAGCTGCTGCTGGATGACCCCACCTTGCCGCTTAATATGGGCATTATCGCGTGGCGGCAGGGTGACACGATCAGCGCCCAAGCGCATGTTTGCGATGCCTTTGCGCTGGCATCCCCGGCGATGGCCGCGCACTTAAACGCGATGCTGGCCGATGCTGGCGCGATCCATCTGCGACCAAAAGAGTAGAATTAAACGGGTGCTTCGGTCTATAATGGAAAATAGTAACTACTCAGGTATGCTGCGATTTACACGCTGCCCCGGTTCAAAACCGGGGGCGGCCCTCGGTTGGGCTAGCTCACCGCCGCGCATGTATGCGCCGCCCGTAAACGGGCTAATCAGTGTGTACACAGCCCATTTATGGGCTTACAAGCGTTTGTGTAGCCATCGGCTTTGAGCCGATGCGGGATATACCTGAGTAGTTATGGAAAATCAGAGTTGTAACTGAACGGAGAGAGCGTTATGCCGCGTATTTTCATTTCCTACCGCAGAGAAGACACCCGCGCCTTTACCGGGCGCATCCATGACCGCCTGGAAATGGCCTTTGGTGATGACAACATCTTTAAAGATGTGGACGACATCCCCCCTGGCGAGGACTTCCGCGCTGTGTTGCGCAACGCCATTGACGATTGCGATGTGATGCTGGTCGTCATCGGGCGCGGTTGGCTGGATGCTACCGATACCCAAGGCCGCCGCCGCTTGGATGGCGTAAACGACTTTGTACGCTTCGAGATCGAGACGGCCTTAGCTCGTGATGATATGCGCGTCGTGCCTGTGCTGGTAGATAACGCCCCCATGCCACAGCCGGAACACCTGCCCCCTAGCATCCGTCAATTGGCCTACCGCAACGCCGTTGCTATCCGCCACGACCCGGACTTCCGCCGGGATATTGAGCGCCTTGTGGAGCAACTCAACCGCTTGATGGTCGGGCAGATTAGCGGCGTGCGTGCCTTGACAGACCATGAACCACAGATGCGCGGTAGCGTCATGACCTTTGAGCGTGACGGCCAGCGCACGCGGGCAATGGTGCAGTTTTCTTGGTTATGGGCGGTGCTGTTGCTTGCTGTTGTGGGCGCAGGGGTTTTTGTGCTGCTTAATAACAACGACTCCGCCGCGACAACCGAGGATGCCATCACGCCGACGACTGCCGCCGTTGGTAACGATACGCTGACCATCGCACAGACGGCCATCGCCAACGGTAAAGCGCCGCTAGGCTGGGAGCCAGGGACACCGCTCTATGTGACCAGTGATGGCGTGGCTAGCCTCAACGACCACACCCAACCCGCCACCGGGGATAACGTAGTGGTTGATCTGCGCGTGGGCGATCAAGTCATCGTGAGCGAAGCGCCGTCTTCGCCTTTCCATTACTTCCAGGATGGTGAAGGGGAGGTGTGGCTGTATGTGCTGAAGCCGCTCCCCGGTGATGACGATGACGAAGATGATGACGACGACACAATTTACGCGCTCGGCGTGGTCAAAATCCGCTACCTGAGTGATGAATGGTAGATAGCCCGCATCGGCTCAAAGCCGATGTGGGCTATAGGCTTTACCTGAGTCGTTACTCCAAGACAACAAAGACTTAACCAAAAATTAAACCCCTAAAATTGCAGTGACGCGCATTCTTCATTATAGTTATAAAGTATCATCATTGATCGATTCAAAGGGTCCTTATAATGGAACAACCAGAGGCGACACAATTCCCGCCCTTGCCGCGTGCCCGTGTGCGCATCGGGACGGCACTCAACGTGTACTCCGTGTTGCTGGCGGTGCTGCCCGTGCTGATCGTCGTGCTGATCGCCACTACCTTATTCGGCCAGCAAGCCCGCGATCAAGCCGTTGACCAGATGGCCGCCATCGCTGATGCTCGCGCTCAGGAGATCCAGCGGTGGCTGGAAAATGGACAAATCCGCTTGAACGTGGTGCTGGCGAACAACGAACAAGTGCGCGATATGCGCACCATCGTAGATAACCCGCTGCCCAACCCGCGCCTTAACGATACGGTGCGCGTCTTCTTGGAAAGTCAGCTTGCGGTACAGGCATCGTTTGATGAACTGTTCCTGTATGACCTGCGCGGTAACGTGCGCCTCTCTACCGCCGGGGACGGCCTCACAAGTGATAACATCAGCGAATTGCCCTACTTCGAGCCGAGCATAGAGGCTGCACATATCGAGCCGCCGTATATCAACCCGCAGACGGGCGAAATTGAGATCATCGTCAGCGGGCCGATCTTCCGCACGGATGAAGCCGAAGACATCATCGGCGTGATGGCGGGA
>DAOTTT010000023.1:0-10063 GCA_034437635.1 Anaerolineae bacterium
GGCGAAAACCGGGGTGGACATCTACTCGCCCACCCAACCCAAAAAGGTCATCTGCCCGCGTAGATCAATCGTCAAGTTGGCCGGGCTGAACCCGTCCGCACTGCTCACGTAAATATCGCGGCGACCATCGGACGTTCTACGCTCTGTGTTGATACCCGTATACGCCAAATACTGCCCATCTGGGGAATACGTGGGGTTACAGACGCTCGTCGGCTGTGAGGGCGTGGATACCGCAATAAAGTTATCGTTAAACACACGCAGCGGTAACGGGCATTGTCCGCCGGTGCCGCCTACCGCTAATCGTTGGCCGTCCGCCGACCACGAAGCCGCCAACCCATACCGGGCAAGCGAAATCTGATCCAGGGTGGCTAAACGTTGTCCGTTACGGCTGGTGATGACGGTATTGGTTTGGCTGCCGCTGGCGTTCTGGAAGATTACTTGCTGACCATCCGGCGACCACGTTTCGTTTAACTTAAGTGCCATGTTATCCTCGCCGACGACTTGCGCTTCCATATTGGTGACGCTCACTGTCCACAGGGTACGCGACGGGTTGAGCAAGTCGAAGTCGTCGCCGCCGCTAAAGGCTAAAGTGCTGGCGTTGACCCAGTAGGGCTGTTCGCGGGTTTCTTCTTGGCTGACGCGAGTCACAACGCCGCTTTCAAGCGCCAGGATGTAGACATGGCCGCCTGTTGGGGTGGGTTGTTCATCCGGTTTGCACGCGCCGGGGACGTTGGCCTCCCATGTCGGGCAAGTTTCCCGGTCGCTCACAAATGCCAGGTAGCGGCCATCCGGCGACCATGACGGCCAGAAGTTGAACGAGCCATCGCGCACCAGCCCTTGCCAACTAAACGAGGTGAGGTCAAAGGTGAAGATGTCGGTGTTATATCCAGTTTCCAGCGTCACGGCGAGCTTCTCGCTATCCGGCGACCATGCCGGTTCGCTAAAGATGCCGCGCACGGCGAGCGACTCCGTCGCCCAAATCCGCGCACTGAGGCCAATGCTTAAATCCAGCACCCATAAGCCCTGGTCACTCCCGGCGCGGTCGTTGAGCATAAAGGCGATGGCGCGGCCATTGGACGCGAGGTAAATCTCGTTACCTTGCAGCAACTCCGCGTTCCACTCGTACACGGGGTAGATGTTGGTGCGGTTGGTCGGATCAACATAGTACAGGATGGCGCGGTCGGTGTTGGGTTGGGCGGTCGCCAAGCTGGTGATCGTCTCGGAGTCGTTGCTGTTGATAAACGCGACATGCGGGCGGTTAATCCCACTGCGGATAATATCCGCCACCGGCGCATCGACAAATTCGCCGCGCTCAATGCGCGAGATGGGAAGCGGCGTATTATAAGGTGTGGGCGTAATCGACGGGATAACCGTTGCCGTTGACGGTGTCGTCGCCGTTGGTAGGATTGTCGCTGTGGGCGGTGTCGTCGCTGTCAGGGTTGGTATAACCGTCGGCGTTGCGGTAATCGTCGCCGTTGCCGTTGGTAGGGTCGTCTCGCTTGGGGTTGATGTCAGGGTCGATTGTTGTGATGTTGACTCGGTGCTGCCTGTACTACATGCTGCACAGGCTAACGCGATCATCAGCAATAGCAAGCTCTTACGCATAAGCATCCTAGCTGCAAACTATAAACGTGCGCCTAAGTTTACCACAATCAACCCGTGACAGTGATGAGGACATTGGCGACATCTTGACTGCCGTCCGCATAGGTCACGCGCAATGCGTAATTTTTGGTGGCCGCCGGGCAGACGGCTTCCTCCCCGCTGACAGTTACGGCTTGACCGTCGAGGCTGGCCGCTTGTGCGTCGGGGACATCCCAACTGAGGATGACGCAATCCCCGGCGACGATAACATCGCGTTCGGCCTGCAATAAGCCTGTAGTAAAGGCGGGCTGCGGCGTAATCGTTGGTGGGTTGTCGTCCGGTAGTTGAAGCACTTGGCCGAGCGCCAATTGATCGGGATTGGTGATGCAATTGCCCTCAATGAGATCGGGCAGGGCGACATCATATTCTACTGAGATGCGCGTCAGGGTGTCGCCGGGCTGCACTTCATAGGTCAGCGTCCACTCCGGCGGTGTGACAAGACATTCGCCTTCCGGGTCAATGATGCTGTTGGTCGGCGTAGGGCTGGTGTTGACTTCCACCGGGCGTAGGACGGTGTTATCTTGCGGCGCGGTGGTCGTAGCAGCGGTGACCGCAGTGGCCGGGGTATTTGTGGCGACGGCTGGCGCTTGTGTTGTGGTCGCAGTTGGACGGTCACGGTCGGGCAATAAAGCCAATAACGCCGGGTCGGTCACGGTGGGGTTTGACGGTGGCCCGACCGTGCGCAGATCTTCCCCGCGCAAGGTCAGCACGGCGCTCTGCCCGGCAGGGACGACGCGGGTGCTCTGCCCGGCGCGGATGGCGACCGCGCCCGCAATGGCGCTAATCGTCATTTGGTTGTTGTCCGCCATCCAGTGCATCTCCTCGTCGAACGTGACTTCTGCGTCCTGTGTGTTCAATGTGATTTGTGTGCCGGGATTGGCTGCCAAGAATAAGCCCCCGGCATCTGTAGGGATGCAGGTTAAGCTGGTGCCGGCATTGTTCGCCACTTGCTGGCAGGATAACGCGGTTAAGGCTTCCGTGCCGCTTGTTGTTTCATTATTGCTGACCAAGCACGCGCTCATGACGGGTATGAGCATCCCCACGAAAAAGTAGAAGAAAAAACGCCGCATAACAACCTTACACCCAACACGAAAATAATTACCTCCATTGTCCGCACGAGGGCGCACCCTGTCAACTGATTTGCGGTGTCTGTGGCATAAACTATAATTTGGTTATTTGAATATGGGGAAAACGCCCATGGAAGAAATTAAGCCGTTTAAGTGGTCGCACTCAGCGTTTGTGGATGGCTTGTATAACGTCCGCCGCAGTAATTATTGGCGTAACGACATCTCTGCCGCCTATAGTTCACAATCTGGCCGGGTGTATGGCTATCAGATTGTCATCACCGGGATAATTACGCTCGCAGGCGCTTTTACCGTACTTTTTACGGATAATATGCTGCTGTCTTTTGCCACGTTATGTATATTCGCCCCAGCCTTTTTTATGGGGGTGACGTATGCTTCCGCGCAGATATGGTATAGCTTGGTTGGGCCGACCTGGTCGTTCCCGGTGATGAAGGTCGCGCCGCGTGTCATCGCTCCCGGTGAGCGCCTGGACTTTGATTTTTCCATGAAGATGATGAAAGCAACACAAGTCGTCGGGGAAGTTCAGCTTGTGGTGCGCGAAAGCGTGAGCTATAGCTGTGGCACGGATACATGCTACGATCAAGTTGATCATGTGATCGACACGTTGCGCATTTTCGAGAATTTAGCGTCCGGCGAGCTTTTAAGCAAGCACGGTACGTTTGAGATACCGCCTAATGCCATGCCGACCTTCAAAGCGCCAAGCAATAAAATTGGCTGGTTGCTGGTTGTCCGCTTGGAAACAGACCTTATTCAAAATTATCAGCGTCTCTATCAAATTGAGGTGATGCGATGAGCCACCAAATCAGCCTAAAACTGCACGATCAATTCAGTTATCAAGACGGAGTGCCGGTGTATCTACCGGGGGATAAAGTGACGGTCAACGCCGATATTCACGGCGATGAGCCAATTAAAGGCCGTCAAATTGTGATTACGATGGGATGGCGCACGGAAGGCAAAGGCAGCAAAAACGGCGAGGTGATCGAGTCGGTGGAAGTGCCCGTGACCGAACTGCTGAATAGCAATAACTTTAGCCGCCGGGTGGCGTTCCGTTTACCCGATTGGCCGTATAGTTTCGCCGGGGATCTCATCAATATCGTATGGTATGTGGAACTGAAGATTGATGTCGCGTTACAGCGTGACCCGCGTGAGGAACAGACCCTCATCATGCGCCCGAAGCATATGATTTTAGGGCCGCACTGGTAACGCTGCCGGGCGGCGGGAACGTCTGCATGTAGCGGTATAAAAAGTCGATGATTGCGCGTACATCGTCTTCGTACTGTTCCCACAGCCACAGTATCGCATCATCGGTGAAGTGAAACGGCGCTTGCTGTTCTGGTAATGTGGCTAAGTCAACCCGCCGGGTGATAATCGCTGCGAGATGTGCCGGGCTTGTGCGCACACGCACAGTCTGCACGGTGCGCCCTGCTGCCCATAGCTGCGGGCGATGATCCCAATGGGTGCCCAGGATCAGGCGCTTACCACGCATCGCCCACAGTAACTTTAACCATGCCAGCGGTTGGAGACGCTGCGCTTCATCCAGCGCAAAAAGCGTAAGTGGCCTAATATCTGTGTGATAGCGCCAGCCACCCCCACGCGGCAGACATTCATAGGCGGTGGTTTCGCTCTGCATGACTAGGGCTTGCAAAGTGCTGCTTTTGCCGCGTCCGCGCTGCCCGATGACCTGTAATGTACTAAACGTTTGCGGGATGTCCAGCGGTGGGATCAATGCATCGGTCATGGCCTCCGGCGGTAAGGTGCGGAAGGGGTTTTGCTGCAAGCCGATGCGCCGAAATGGAAATGCCGCCCCTAGCATAATCTAAGCATCGCGCTTGAGGACGTAGTAACTCCCGCGCTTTTGCCCCATTTTGACCAACATATCCTTAGAAACCAGATCCGCCAAGTCGCGCCGGATGGTCTCCGCGTGGACATCCGGGTACATCTGCTGGAGTTCGCTGTTGGTGATTCGTGTTTTATCCGGCTGATTAAGGTATGCGATGGCCGCCTCCTGCCGGGAGTTAAGCGGGGTATCCGTCGGGATGGCAACGGCAGTCGCTTCCGGCAAGGCTTCCGCTTTGTTGTATAAGCGCACACGGAAGCCGCCCGCCGTCTCGGTAAAGTTAGGATGTTGCAGGGCGTTTTGGGTCATCAGGTCAAAGATACGGTCAATGCCATACCCCAGGCGTTCGATAAAGCCCATATCGGCCAATACCTGCACAATAATAGGATTGCGGCTAAAGCGTTCGTCCTTGATGTTATCCACCGTGACCGGCCCCGGTAGGTTGCCGGGACTGTGAACTTCCATGCGATCTTTGAACAACAACAGGCGGATGTTATCACCGCTGATGCTGTAATCGCGGTGGGCGACGGCGTTCACGACGATCTCGCGTGCCGCTTCCATTGGGTATTCAAAGGCTTCTTGGCGTGCCATGCTGCCCTTGAGCTTGACCCCACGCCGCAGATGATCAACTAAAAATGTCTCTGCCCGGCGTATTTGGTCGGGCAGGGTGCCGCTGATGTCCTGGCGGCTGAAGGTATCGCTCATGGTCGTTCCGGCGAAGCGCACAGCGGTGATCTCCGCACTGTGGACAATGGTCTTGGGCGATTTGCCAAAGAGCAGTATCCCGGCGTTGGTGGGGGTGTATGTCGTCCCCGTCTTGAGCAAGCAACCGCGTTTGTAGAGCGTGATCTTGGCATCTTGCGCCGGGATACGCAGTGTCGCCATGTATGCCAGCACTTTACCCCAATCCAGGTCTTCCAGCGTGGTATTGGGGGCGGCGTTTGTCTCGTAATTGAGTTCCCCGCGCTCTAACATCAAGCGGCGTAGAGCTTGCGGCATCAAAGGTGTGTTTTGATTGCCTTGCCGGATGAGATAATGCCCATCATGGGTGTAAACGTGGGGCATCCCGGCGGGGATTTCCAGCACGGCCAGCTTTTTATCGTCAACGCTGATAATTTCCGGTAACGGCGTAATCAGCGGCGGCGTAAGCGTCATCGTCGCGCCTATGAGCGTATCAATAACGGCTTGATCGTCATTCACACCGGTGATGTTGTTGGCGCTTTCCACCCCGACGACCACCCAACCGCCGCGCCCGTTAGCCATCGCGGTTAAGGTCGGGCAGAGTGTGGCCGCATCAGGGGCGGCCTTGATCCAATGGAATTGCTCATTTTGCCCGGCTTTGATCTTCGCTGTGACTTGTTCTGCTGATAGGCTCATGAGTCATCTTCCGCATCGTCATCGGCTTCTTCGCGCAGGCGCTCAAGCGCGTCGCGGTCACGTTGGCGGCCTTCGCTGGGGGGCGCAAGCAAGATGGTATCCATCACTTGCTGCATATCATCGGCAAAGAGAATGTTGAGGTCTTTGAGCGCCTTGGGCGGCACATCATCTAAATCTTTGCGGTTTTGCTCCGGTAAGATCACGTTGAAAATGCGGTTGCGGTGGGCGGCGAGTAGTTTCTCGCGGGTGCCGCCGATGGGCAGCACCCGCCCGCGCAAGGTGATCTCCCCCGTCATCGCCCAATCTGCGCGGATGGGGCGCTCGGTAAATGCGCTGATGAGCGCCACGGCTAATGTGATCCCGGCGGAGGGGCCATCTTTGGGCACTGCGCCTTCCGGCAAGTGAATATGAATGTCGTAGTTGTCGAAGTCGTCAACGGGCAAATCCAGGTCTTTTGCGCGTGAGCGCATATAGCTCATGGCGGTTTGCACTGACTCTTGCATCACATCGCCCAGTTGCCCGGTGAGCATCATATTGCCCTTGCCCGGTAACACTGAAGCTTCAATGGTGAGCGTATCGCCGCCGCTGCTAGTCCATGCCAGCCCGGTAGCCAAGCCGATCGCGTCTTGGTCGTTAACGCGCATGGCTAAAAATTGCGGCGGCCCTAGGTAGCGGCTGATGTGATCGCCTGTGATGCGCTTGGGGTAGGCTCGTTCTTCCGCAATTTTGCGGGCGATTTTGCGGCAGATGTTGGCAATCTCGCGGTTGAGGTTACGCACCCCCGCTTCATACGTGTATTCCCGGATGATGGTAATGAGCGATTTTTGTTGGAATATGATCTTATATGCGCTCAGTCCATGCGCTTCTAGCTGCTGTGGGATGAGGAACTGCCGGGCGATGGCGATCTTGTCTTCTTCCGTATAGCCGGGGAACTCGATCACCTCTAGGCGGTCGAGCAGGGCCGGTTCCAGCGGGTAGAGGTCATTGGCTGTTGTGATAAACAAGATGTCGGATAGATCGTAATCGACATCAAGATAATGATCGTTATAGGCGTTGTTTTGCTCCGGGTCGAGTACCTCCAATAAAGCGGCGGAGGGATCGCCTTGGAAGTCCATGCCCATTTTGTCGATTTCATCCAGCATAAACACCGGGTTTGTTTTGCCTGCGTTGCGCATCGTTTGGATGATGCGACCAGGTAACGCGCCGATGTACGTGCGCCGATGCCCGCGAATTTCCGCTTCGTCGCGCACCCCGCCCAGGCTTACGCGGACGAACTCGCGCCCCAGGGCTTGGGCGATGCTGCGCCCCATCGACGTTTTACCCACGCCGGGCGGCCCCACAAAGCATAAAATGGGGGTTTTCATCTTGTCGGCGGCTAATTTGCGCACGGCGATATGCTCGATGATGCGATCTTTGACTTTGCTCAGGCCATAGTGCGCTTTGTCGAGAATTTTCTCTGCACTCTTGAGATCAAGGTTGTCATCACTGCGCGTTGACCAGGGAATGGACACCAACCAATCTAAATACGTGCGAATGGTGCTGTATTCCGGCGCAAAGCTGGTAATCTGCTGTAGACGATTAACTTCCTTGAGGGCTTTCGCGTAGACTTCCGGCGGCATCCCGGCGGCTTCAACCTGTGCGATAATTTCGTCAATCTCTTGCTGGAAGATGTCTTCTTCGCCCAATTCCTCTTGGATGACACGCAATTGCTCACGCAGGAGCATCTCGCGTTGGGTGCGGTAAAGCTCGGTGGTGGTGCGCTCGTCCATCTCATCACGCAGCCGGGCACGCTTGACCTCTTGTTGGAGCAACTCGAAGACAAATTCTAGGCGCTCGTTGACATCGGCAACCTCTAACACGCTTTGGCGGTTAAATGCCGGGGTATAGATGACGCTGGTGATAAAATCCGCTGCCCATATGGGGTCATCGCGCTCGAACATAAAGTCGAGGATGTCGTCGGTAATATGGCCGTTGTAGTCGGCTAATTCCTCGGTAGTTTCCATGATGAATTCTTGGAGTTCTGCGATAGTCTGCGCGTTGCTATTGGTCTCTTGGATCGGACGGACGTGGGCGACCCAATATGGTTTCGTCTGGACAAAGCGCACGACTTCTACGCGAGTGCGGCCTTCGACCAGCATATAGTACATATTGTCATGGAGTTCGATCATCCGACCCGGTGCGATCTCTACGCCGACGGTATAGCAATCTTCCGGTGTGGGCGCGTTGATGTTCGGGTCCCGCAGCATGAGCATGAGTGCCGTTTTATATTGTGCGTTCGCATGGATCGCGGCAACGATGCTGATGTTGTCATTGAACGTCATGGGCACGACAACGCCCGGAAAGGTGATAACATTTCGCGCAAAAATGACGGGTAATTCGATATGTCCTTCAGCGTTTGCTTTGGCATTTTCAAATTTGACAAAGTGTTCTTCGCTGCTATAGTCTGTAATCATGATTTCCTTGCAATTGTGGCATTTCTGCGGAGTTAAACTGATATTTTACAATAAATAACAGGCGTAGGTAAGCCGATTTTTCGTGGGGGGGGTATATGACTCGAATTTACGAAACAGATCGTTTAATTATGCGGCGCTTGGCTTCGACCGATTTGGACGCTTTCGCGGCCTTGTGCGCCAACCCAGAGGTGATGCAATATATCGGTGATGGGGCTACGCTATCAATCAGTATGGCGCGGCGTTGGCTGCTGCTGTTGACGAGTAATTACGCCATCCGTCCTTATGATCTTGCGGCGGCTGTGCGCAAGGCGGATAACACCTTTATCGGTTTTATCGGTGTGAACAACCCCGACCCGGAAGACCCCCTCGATGAAATCATGCTCGCCGTTGACCGTCCGTATTGGCGCAATGGATATGCGTCGGAAATGGTGTTCGGCATGTTTGATTATTCCTTTTACTGTACAGATATTACTGAAATTTGGGCATCCATTTACGAAGAAAATGCCGTCACGCATTGGTTGACGGAAAAGTTTAATATGCCTTTTGTCTACGAGAAGATCATGCCTAACGGCAACCTCAGCAAATTCTACCGGATGCAGCGTGCGGATTGGCATAACCAAGACCGCGCCTATAGTCTGTTGTACCCGCCGCAGACTTAGCGTTTACAGCATTATTTTGTAACTACTCAGGTAAAGCCTATATCCCGCATCGGCTCAAAGCCGATGGCTACATTAAACGCTAGGAAGCCCGTAAACGGGCTGTATAAAATTGATCTTTTGCGCTGACTAGCCCCCGATTTTGAACCGGGGCAGTAAGCTTGAGTGTTACATTATTTTTCAGCAATTTTTTATAATATTTTTGTAATTTGTAGCGTATACTAAATTCTGTATAAACATGACATTGAGAGAGAGTATGGTGCTGTATGCCTGCTAATGCAACTTGGTTGATCGAAAATCATGTGATCTACAATACCTACTATGATGAGGTGACGATCGATGACTTTAACACGATCGCTTCGCAGAATATTCGAGACATCAACGCGATTGGTGATAAAGTCTTGGTGATCTCCGACTTTAGCCAAGCGACGAAGTACCCGCTTAACCCACAGGTGATCCTCTCCACAGTAGGGCGCGGCTTGCGTCATGAAAACCTGGCTGCTATTGCGGTTATTACTCAGAATAATCGCCTGATGAATATGTTATCTTCGATCGTCTTGCGCATTGCGCATATCGAACACGGCATCTTCACAGATTTTGAATCGGCTTATGCTTACATCCGACAAAAAGACCCTCAATTACCTGAAAGTATAGAGATGGGGTAGAACGACAATGAGCGTACAATGTAGTTGGTTGATCGAAGATCGCGTTCTGTTTAATCAATATGATGGCGAAGTCACTTTGGCTGACTTAGACGCGGCTGCCGCGCACAATGTTAAAGCGATGGCCGCATCGGATCGTGTGTTACCGTTGATGGTCGATTTTCGTCAAGCGACGAAATACCCGCTTAACGCATCGGCCATTTTATCATCGGTCAAACGCGGGTTGCGGCATCCAAATGCCGGGCCGCTGGCTACAATATCCCAAAACAATCGCGTGATTGATTTGCTTTCTACTTTGGTTTTGCGGATGTCCGGTATAGAACATGGCATCTTTTCTGATTTTGAATCGGCT
>DAOTTT010000024.1:0-3646 GCA_034437635.1 Anaerolineae bacterium
CGTCGCAAGGCAAGGACTTTGTGACGATGGGACGCAAGTCAATCGTCCCTTAAGCACCGACTCCTCGGAGTCAGGGGCAAGCCACCCGCTTTAGCGGGTGGTAATTGACGACATACTCCCCACGCCTAAAGGCGGCGGAGGCTTCTGCCGTCAACAGCGATGCCTGACTAATCAGGACTTACGTCGCCTCTTGCAGTATGCGCCGATGCCCCGGCGCGTTGAATGTTCATTGCCGCGTTGTGGTCACGATCTAAAGACAAATCACAATGACCACACGTGAATGTTCGTTGTTTTAAGTCCAACTTTTGGCGTTCACCATAGTGTGATCTGTTAAGAAGGTCTTGAGACCGATCACTTGCCACTAACAGTATACTACAACATGCCCTGACGCGCCGCGCTCTACATCCCTTGGGTGCATTTCAATATTTTGGCAACATCATTAGAAATCAAGATTTGTAAGTTCACACACAAGCACATCTGCCAATAATCTGAAATGCACCCATCCCTTAGGGGTATTGAGCGCATTTTTGATAAGCAAAAAGCCTCATTAACGAGGCTTTTTAATGAGAGCACAAGGATAAAGAAAATGATACTTTACTCGGCGGCTCCGCGAACATTCACCCAAATATTATCGAAAATATTGCCGATAGTTGGGCCAAGCAGTGCGATCACCACAATGGCAGATATACCAATTAAGATCATAAGTAGGGCATATTCCACGAGTGATTGTCCAGCTTCGGCATCGTCTTGAGTGAGTGGGGCAATAAAGGCGTTCAACCAATGATTGATGATAGACATGAACGCTTGGATAAAAGTCATGAGTACCCCCAGATAAGCTCAGATTAAACGATGATGTTTTATTCTTAAGGTTATCTCTATAATCACCCCCTGTATTTTGACTCCTAGAATAAAGACAAAATAATTGTATCACACTTAAATCAATACATTCAAGCAGTTTGGTTAGAGTTTGCTGTTGGCTATACGCCTTAATACAGTTAAACTAGATAGACGGTCGTGATTATATAGGTATTAAAAGGTAATGGCTGTTTCGTCCCCCACCCTCAAAAGTCCGTCAATGCCCGTTGACGGTATGCGCCCGGTCAACTTGCGCACAGACCTCGCCCCCCTTGCTGACCTCATTGAGTTGGTCTTTGCGGATACGATGGACAGCGGCGGACAGGCCGCCCTACGCGAGATGCGCACCCTCAGCAAGTTCGGCCCCGGCCTGAGCATGTTAGCCCGCATGAACGACATGGCACAAGGGATCAGCATGGGTTATGTGTGGATAGAGAACGGTAATTTAATCGGCAATGTCTCCGTTTACCCGGCGACGATGCCCAACACCCACATTATCGCCAACGTGGGCGTGCATCCCGACTATCGCGGGCAGGGCATTGCCCGGCAACTCATGGAGCAATCCCTACAGATGATCGCTAAGCGTGGCGGTCAACACCTCATCTTGCAAGTGGATGAGGATAACTACCGCGCCCGCCCGTTATATCAATCGTTGGGCTTCTGGGAGGAGCGTATTTTCGTCAATTGGCGGCGCAGTAATTCCAGCAAAATACCAACACCCGCCGACGCGGACGGCACGTTCATCCGGCATCGACGGCGTAGCGAATGGCGCGACGAACACCAACTCGCGCAAAGCATCCGCCCGGATGCACGCGGGGGCTTAGGCTGGCTGCGCCCCTTGCAGCAGCAGCACTTTAAACGCGGCTTCTGGAAGAAAATCAGCGATGCGCTGAACATGCGCGGGGTTGAGCGTATGGTCATCGAAGACGATACCTGGCGTATCCGCAGTTCGTTGTGGGTCGAGACGGCACTCGGCACAGCGACCCAACTCACGCTGCTCACGCCCAACGACTCACGCGGCATCTACGACGATATTTTGCTAAACAACGTCCTCAAGCGATACGGGCGCGGCACGCTCACCTGCGAGCACCCCGCCGACGATATGGTGACATCCGGTGTTTTGCAGCGATACGGCTTCTACAAGCAGCGTTCCGTCGTTCATATGCGCTGGGATGCATAGCTGACATTCATCCGTGACATACTCCCCACGTCTGGATTTATAAAAAGTCTGATTTAGAAATTAGGAGATTTTCATATGACCGCACAAGAAGAAATTACCGTCATCCAAGACGAAGCCTTCGTCAAAGCCTACCAAGACGGCCCCATTTACGAGATTGTACTCACCCGGCCAGAGAAACGTAACGCCATGAACGTCGCGCTTATGACGCAGCTTGAAAGCGCCATTGACGCGGCGGAACGCTGTCAAGGCGTGCGCGTGGTCATCGTGCGCGGGGAGGGCAAAGGCTTTTCCGCTGGCATTGACCTACTCGGCTTTAACGACATGATCGACACATTCGGCGATAACTGGCAGCAAAACCTGTTCCCGATGACCGCCCGGTATCAATCTATCCTGGGCAAGTTCGAGCGCAGCACATACCCCACCATCTTAGTCGCGCATACCTATTGCATCGGCATGGCATTTGAATTGGCGCTCGCCTGTGATTTTCGCATCGTCGCGGAGGATACGAAGCTCGGCCTGCCGGAAACACGGCTCGGCCTCATCCCGGATGTAGGCGGCACAGCCCGCTTGACGCGCTTAGTGGGCGTAGGTTTAGCTAAAGAGTTGATTCTCACCGGGCGCACCTTCGACGCGGCCTATGCGCAAGCTAACGGCATCGTCAATTATGCCGTACCCCACGATGACCTGATGACCAAAGCGCACGATCTCGCCGCCGAACTCATCGAAGCGGCACCGCTGGCCGTCAGCTATGCCAAGCGCGTTATCAACGCGGTGGCCGACCTGGAACGCGGCCTCAACGCGGAAGCCTGGGCGCAAAGCATCCTCATCCGCTCGGACGACTTCGCCACTGGCGCACAAGCGATGATGCTCAAGCAAAAACCAGAATGGCAGGGCAAATAGCGATGCGGATTGCGATTAACGGCTTTGGCAACGTCGGGCAGGCGCTCGCCCAAGTGCTGCACAACAAAGCAGAATTTTTAACGGCCCGGTATGGTTACGCGCCGCGTGTCGTCGCCTTGGCGACCCGTTCACGCGGGCAAGTTTACGACCCTGATGGACTCGACCTTCAAGCCGTGTTGGAGGCCGTCGCCACGTCCAACACACTCCACGACATCGACCAACCCAAGGCTGATTGGACGCTCGAACACCTCATCATGAGCGGCGTAATTGATGTCCTCGTTGACCTCACGCCGACCGACATCCAGACCGGACAACCGGCGCTTGACCTGTTCCGCCAAGCGTTAGATAACGGGGTGCATGTCGTCACAGCGAACAAAGGCCCCGTCGCGCTGGCCTTCACGGAATTACGCGGCAAAGCCCGCGCCAGCGGTGCGCGGCTGCTGTACGAAGGTACGGTCATGGCGGGTACACCCGCCCTACGCCTATCACAGATTGGCCTGGCCGGGGCGACCATCCACCGGGCACGCGGCATCCTCAACGGGACGACCAATTACATCCTCACAGAGATGGAAAACGGCATGGATTACGCCGACGCACTCGCCCAGGCGCAAGCCCTCGGTTATGCGGAAACCGACCCTAGCGGCGATGTCGATGGCTGGGACGTGGCCGCTAAGGTGATGATCCTTGCGGCGGCGGTCTTTAAGCAACCGC
>DAOTTT010000025.1:0-4644 GCA_034437635.1 Anaerolineae bacterium
CACTCGTAAGGCTTCGATCCCTTTATCGACCGAGCGATAAATCGGGATTGCAACGCTATCGGTCCGTTTGTGCATAGCATCCGTAAATAACCGGACCATATTATCGGAACCAACGAGCACCATCATCGCTAATTTGGGATCGGTGGTGGTGCCTTCTTGCCCGGTGGCTTGATGCTCCAAGATTTTCAAAACATCCATAAATGACGTCGTGATTGTAGATAGATCAACAACGGCATAGACCTTGCCGGGTATCGTCGCCATGAGTTCGGCTACTTTGCTTGATCCATACTGCACTTCTTCGGCGGTGATTT
This sequence comes from Anaerolineae bacterium, assembly GCA_034437635.1. GTDB lineage: Bacteria > Chloroflexota > Anaerolineae > Aggregatilineales > Phototrophicaceae > J038. Next base: position 312 of record DAOTTT010000025.1, read on the forward strand.
CGCCCTCATAGGTTGTGATGAGAATAGGCTCGTCGTCAAGCTGGCGTGTTCCTGCAAATGGCATGGTTACGTCCTTATGATATATGGATACTGCGCTCATTATAAAACTGAGTTGGTGTTTACAAGCCTTAAGCTTCCGGCGTGTTCCCGGCTAACATGACATCAAACACCCGCGCAAAGTACCCGGAGAGTTCTTCAACCAGGGTTTCGCGGTCCTCTATGCCGGATAGTACCCGCGCCAATTGCTTTTTGAAGTCGGTCTGCATTTGGCGGTAAATTTGGATGCGCTGTGCCTGTGGCGACCCCGCCCCGTGCATGGACTCGGTCAAGTAGCCGACGGCGTTGCGGCCTAGCGTCATGTTTTCGATCAAGCGTAGGATGCGCATCCGATGCTCAGTAGGAATATCAGCGCGGCCTTTGAGGTACTTTTCCAGCAATGCGCCGACCTTCTCATGGCGGTAATCTTGCTCGGAGGGCATGGTAGCGACCAAGCCCCCGGCGAGGTCTTGCGCCAAGCGCCCGATTTCATACGGCATTTTGGTGACGTGATGCTTGCAGACGTTGGCGATCATATCATCGTTGAGGTATACGCCGGATTTCATCTCTGTGGCTTGGTGCGACGAGGCGATGCCAGTCGCGTAGATGGTTTCGTTGAGGTGCGTCATTTCGATCAGCTTATCGCGGATATGCGAGGCTTTTTCCACGCCGTTGTAATCCGCAGCGGCGGCAGCAGCGCCGATGAGCACATCGCCCACGCCGCTTTTGCACACATAACTCCGGCGATGATAGCATGTGAAGCGTTCTACCAGCATGGCGGCGAAGTCGTATTCGCCATCCATGAAGATTAAATCGTTAGGGATAAACACATCATCGAAGATCACCATCGCCTCTTGTCCGCCATAACGGGCGTTGCCTACGTCGATGCTGCCGTCTTCCATGCTGCGTGTATCGCACGATTGCCGCCCATAAATGTAGGTGATGCCCTCAGCATCAACGGGGATCGCGCCGACGATGGCAAAATCGCGGTCATCTTCGCCCAAGCGCAGCGTGGGCATGACGACCATCCAATGCGAGTTGATGCACCCGGTTTGATGCGCTTTGGCTCCGCTGATGTATACGCCGTCATCTGCGCGGCGGGTGATGTGGACGTACAAGTCGGGGTCGGCTTGTTGATGGGGTGGCAAGCTGCGGTCGCCTTTAACGTCGGTCATTGCGCCGCCGATGACGTAATTATGCGATTGGCACATCGTCACGAAGTCGATAAAGCGTTGATGATAGGGCGTGTCGTAGGCTTCATCAATCTCGTAGGTGACAGAATGCAGCGCGTTGAGCGCGTCCATGCCTACGCACCGCTGGAAGCACGTCCCGGTCAATTGCCCTAAGCGGCGCTGCATTTTGTTTTGCAGCACGAGATCGCCGGCGCTGTTGGCGATGTGCAAAAAGCGATTGACCCGTGCCCCCGTGTAAGGCGAAAGCGCCGTTGCGAGATCAGGGTTTTCTACTGCGAGATCGAACGTCTCCGCAATGGCGTTAATGGATGGGCGTATCATGGGATGATCGACAGGTTCTTCTACCAATTCACCGAACAGATACACGATGAGGTTGCGCCCGCGCAGGCTGTTGATGTAGTCGTCGCCAGTGATGATGGGGGGAGCTTGTGTTAAGTCTGCCATTTTTTAGGTCTCCAAACAAACTATTTTAATTATCTATATTCTAACAGCGACAGATGCGAAGAAAAAACGTAAGATGCTTGAATATAAACAACTCTATTAGGTATATACAAAATAACACAGGAGAGCCTACACATGGCAAAGGCAATGTTTAACGGTATCATCATTGCGGAGAGCGACGACACGGTTATGGTGGAAGGCAACCACTACTTCCCGCCGGACTCAGTCAAGCGTGAGTTCTTCGCTGACAACGCTAAGAAGACCACCTGCCCCTGGAAGGGCACCGCCAACTACTACGACATCAGCGTGAATGACCAGACCGCCAAAGGCGCGGCGTGGTATTATCCTACCCCTAAGGATGCCGCCAGCGAGATTAAAGATCATGTGGCGTTCTACGGCCATCAGGTGACCATCACCGAGTAGACATGCCAGAGGGAATGTCGTCTAGTGCAGGCGACTTTCCCTTAACGGCAGACAACCCCAAATCAAGACAGTAATAAAATAGCCGTTTGCCATACACCCAATCCTGCGCCATAATTGATACTGTCTTTTTAAGGGATTTTGGATATGGGCAACCTATGACAAATGACGGCATGATAGGTCGGCAGATCGAACGCTATCGCATCGACGAACTGATCGGCCAGGGCGGTATGGCAAGCGTCTACAAAGCCACCGATGTATGGCTAGGGCGCGTCGTCGCCATGAAGATTATCCATCAAATGATCGCGCTCAGTGGGCAAGGGCTGGAACGCTTCAAAAAAGAAGCTAGCTTGATTATCCAACTAGAACATCCTCACTTGATCCCCGTTTACGATTACAACGTCGAGCATGACCCGCCTTATATCATCATGCGTTACTTGGACGGCGGCACAGTGGCCGACGTGATCGAAAAGCGGCGTGTTTTGCCCTTGCCGGAAATCGCCCACTTGATGAATCAGGTCGCGGGTGCGCTGGCGTATGCGCACAGCAACAACGTCATTCACCGCGATATTAAGCCGTCCAACATCATGATTGATCGTAACGGCAACGCTTATCTCACGGACTTTGGCATTGCGCGGATCGCCGGTGCCACCGGCATGACCGCTACCAGCATGTCCGTTGGTACGCCGGGGTATATGTCCCCGGAGCAAGGCCAGGGCGGTAACGTCGTCGATCATCGCTCTGATATTTACGCGCTTGGCGTGATGATCTTTGAGATGGCAACCGGGCGTTCGCCCTTCGTCGGGGAAAACCCCTTCCAGGTGATGCTGGCGCATATTAGCCAACCGTTGCCCTCCGCTGTGGCGACCAACCCCAAGCTCCCGCCGAGCATTGATAATCTCATTTACCGGGCGATGGCAAAGCAACCCGATGACCGCTATAACAGCGTGCTTGATCTCGCCCGTGACCTGACCGCCGTCGCCGGAGGTGGTTCAGCATCCGTCACGCCGACGATGCTCCAACGCATCGGCAGCGGCACCGCCACCGACCGCTTTACACCCGGCACGCCGCAACCCGCCGTTGCCAGTTCTACCGCACAGCGCATCACAGGCATTACAGAAGCCATCAGCCAGGGCAGCAACTCTCGCTTGACGCTGTATCTCGTCGGCGTGGTGATGCTAGTCATCGTCGGCGTACTCTTCGCGTTGATCGCATCAGGTGGCGGTGATGATAACGAGAGCGCCGCCGCTGTACCCACTGACCCCAACGCGGTCGCCGTTGTTGCGACGGATACCCCGCCGCCAACGGTCGATTTAGAGTCTACGGTTGCCATGCAGGTGCAAGCGACCTTTGACGCTTCCGGTACGGAAAACGCCCTACAGGAGACGGAACTTGCCCGCGAGATTATCGTCACCAACGCGGAGCTTACCAACGCCGCCGCCGCAACAGGTACGGTTGCCGTCCGCTTGAGCGCTACCGCCCAAGCCCAAGTGACGAATAACGCACGACAAACGGAGCAATCCGACCAGGCGACGGCCTTTGTGACCGAAACTGTCGCCGCACAAGGTACTATCGACGCGCTGGCGACCAGCGAAGCGCAAGGCACACAATCCGCCGGGCAAACGGCCACCGCCGATGCCTTCCTGACACAAAATGCGCAGATGACAGCGGACGCACAAACGACCCAAAACGCCCAGGCCACCGCTGATGCAGAGACAGCCATCGCGCAATCCACCCAAGACGAACAAGCGACCCAAGACGCGCAAGCGACTAGCGCCATTATCGCTACATTTGACGTAGTGACGGCCACCGCTGGCGCACAACAGACGGCCAACGCTGTCAATACCGCCACCGCAGTTGTCGGCAATACGCTCACAGCTACCTACGGCGCGGAGAATACCGCCTTGGCTGCCGCCCGTCAGACGACGATTGCGCAAGTCTACGCGACGGCGGACGCAGAACGCACCCAAAGCGCGGAAGATCGCGGTGTCCCGGCGACATTGACCGCAGCGGCTAACGTCAGCAATTCTGCCGTTGATGATGCCGTTGCCGGGTTGCTTGGCGCGAGCGCCCAAGCCACACAAGAGGCTGAACGCGCCACCGCCGAACGCATCGCTGAAAATACCGAGCTTGCCGTTGCACGGGAGACAACCATCGCGCAGGTCTATGCAACGGGCGATGCCCGCTTAACGCAGAGCGCCGCTAGTCGCAATGTGCCCGCCACGCAGACCGCCCAAGCGGGG
>DAOTTT010000026.1:0-4537 GCA_034437635.1 Anaerolineae bacterium
ACATATCAGCCGTTAATGAACCCCGATCAAATCGCATGGTCGTCTATGGGCGATGCAATCTTCTACAGCACACGCCAATTAGGGGAACTCTTCTTGCCGGAACTGAGCGAGGTGGAATTGGCGCAACTCAACGAATTGACGTTCGATCAATTTGCTGATGGCATTCCATCCTATGAGGTTGAAGTGCGCCGTTATGATCTGGCTACGGGCGAAGATCGTCAAATTACGACATTTGATAACGTTTGGGCTATCGGGCGGATGTTCCAAGTTGGAGATAACTTGTACGTGAGTACAATCCCGGATGGTAGCGAATGGCTGCGCACCCTGACGACCGCTGAAGACGTTGATATGAACGACTTTGAAGCGGTACAATCCTTAGCTGAGGCTGCCGTACAACCCCAGTTGAGCGTGGTGTTTATGCGCAATGGTACCGTGACCGCCCTAGGCGAACTCGGTCGGTTCAGCCCACAACCGGGAAGCTAAAGCCGTGCTGAAGGTTATGACGTTCAACTTGCGCGGGAGCATGTTTGAAATTGATGGGGCCAATTACTGGCCCCACCGCGTTGATTTAAACATCCGTACCATCAAAGCATATGATCCTGACATCATCGGCTTTCAAGAGTACCAAAGTGGGCATCTGGCGGATTACGATAAGCATCTGCCGGAATACGCTTATGAACTGGGGCTGATGACGATTGATGACAGCGAATTCGGGATGCAAAACCCGGTGTATTGGCGCAAAACACGCTTTAAGCTAGAAGATGCCGGGCAATTCTACCTGAGCGAAACCCCGGCGGTGTGGTCATTGGGGTGGGATAGCGTGCTGGTACGGGCGGCAACCTGGGTACGTTTGCACGATCTGATACACGGTCAATCGGTGTTTGTGCTCAACACGCACTTGGACCACCTGGGCGAAGCGGCACGGGTCAACGGGGCGCGGCTGGTCGTGGAGAAGGTGGACACGCTCCGCGATGGCCTGCCGACGCTGGTGATGGCTGACTTTAACTCGCGGGTGTGGGCGATGGAAGATCACGGCGGGACGTTCCCGCCGGGCATGGAAGAAGAAGCCACGCCCGCCGGGACGGTCTATGCGGTGTTTGCGCAAGCGGGATATACGGACACTTACCGCGCCGCTGGCTTGCAAGAAGGCATCGACACCAACACCTATCATGGGTTTGAAGGCGAAAATTACCCACAGATCGGCCAGCGTATTGACTGGATTTTAACGCTGGATGGGGGCGCACAATACATCAAAACGCGCGATTGTGCGATTATCCGCGATGGCGAGCCGCCGCTTTACCCTAGCGATCATTACCCGGTATTAGCGACAGTGGAGATTGTGCCATGATGCGATGGTTAGTTTTATTGATATTGCTCAGTGTGGGGATGCTGTTCACGGCGACGGCGGCCACACCGGACGACGGCCAAGCGACGGCTGATCCGATCAACATGACGGGGACGGCTTTGGTGCAAGGCGCGACACTGACGGCAGCGTTTGGGCCATCAGCTACGCCGTCCGGCGGGACGGCGACCCCGTTAGCCGGGCTGTGTAATTCCTTGTCGTTCCGTTCGTTGGATGATGTCAACGCGGAGATGCGCGAAGCCCTGGCGGATAGCGACCTGACACTGATTGAAACGGCGGTCACGGCGTTGGAAGACACCGAAGACTGCATCACCTTTGCGCTGCGCGAAACCGAAGCGGTGATTACGGTGGCGACGCTGCGCATCAACGATGAGACGGCGCTCGGTACGGCGATCATGGGTATTTTAGATGCGGCAGCGACGACGCGCCTCCCCACATTGCCCGGTGCGGTGATTGAGGTGCGGTTCGTGCAAGGCAACCAACAGCGCCTAATCCGTGTAGGGGTGAATGCGGCGTTGGCGCTCATCAATGCAGACGATGCGCCTACGGGCGCAGATTTGCTCATGGCGTTGACATGGGCGGAGTAAGACAAGCTGTTCCAAGAAAATAATGAGCTGTTCAGGAAAACGCCATTTTGCCCTCACCCTAAATCCCTCTCCATGAAGGAGAGAGACTTACAAAAGCGTTTTTCTCCCCCTCTCCCAGTGCCGAAGGCACGTTCGGGAGAGGGGGCGGGGGGTGAGGGCAAAGGGATCACCACATCACGAAGCGTTTATTCTCTGGAAAAGCCATAAGCAAATTGAGGAGATTTTATGCGAGCAATTATTACTCAAGATGGTAAACCGACATTAACCGAGCGCCCCGTGCCACAGCCCAACGCGGATGAAGTGCTAATCGCAGTCAAGGCGACGGCGCTCAACCGGGCGGATCTGCTGCAAGTGAAGGGCGCGTATCCACCGCCCCCCGGCGCACCGGATATATTGGGGTTGGAATTAGCCGGGGACGTGATCGCCGTTGGTAATAACGTGCGCGGGGTGGATGTCGATGATCGCGTGATGGCGTTGGTCGGTGGTGGCGGGTATGCAGAACGCGCCGTTGTGCATCATCAGCATGTGATGCCTATTCCCGACGGGATGCGCTACGCGGATGCTGCCGCTATCCCGGAGGCATTTTTGACCGCCTACAGTAACATGATTGACATCGGCGGTTTGACGCATGGGGAGCGCGTGCTGATCCATGCCGGGGCTAGTGGCGTAGGCTTGGCCGCGATCCAGATGGCGAAGGCGGTCGGCGCGAAGGTGGCTGTGACGGCAAGTGCACCTAAGCATGGCATCTGTAAATCACACGGCGCGGATATGACCATCGACTACAAGACGGAGAACTTTGCGGAGCGCATCTTAGCGGCGTATAGCGGCGTGCATCTCATCGTGGATATGGTCGGTGCGCCCTACTGGGACGATAACGTGCGCGTGTTGGAGAAGTGGGGGCGCTTGGTGTTCGTCGGGTTGCAGGGCGGCGCAAGCCACACGGTCAACTTCGGCGCGATTATGGCAAAACGCCTGAAGATTATGGGCAGTACACTACGCAACCGCCGTCATGATTTAAAGTCGCAACTCATCGCGGATTTTAGCGCGTGGGGGTTGCCTTTGTTCGCGGAGGGCAAGCTCAAGCCGACAGTGTGGAATGTGATGGCTTTAGAAGAAGTCGAAGCCGCACATAATTTCATGCGGCAAAACAAAAACGCCGGTAAAATCGTCTTGACGATATAAGATTATACATATCCGTTTACTTTCTTTTCATCATCGCGTGGAATTCTGCTAGAGTAAATTTACATCCGCCATAGCAGAAGGAAAACACGCGATGCTGAGTGCACAACCCAACAACAAACGCCGCCAACCGCTGATCGAAACACGTAATATGTGCCCGCGCTGTGGTTGTGCGACTTCTTATTATCTAGGTGTGACGATGGTCCATAGTAAAAAGCAAGCCATCTTCTACGAGACGAACGTTTCGCGCAATTATCAATGCGCGGATAGAGTGTGCCGCCATCGCTGGCAAGACTGAAGCTGTGGTATACTCTCCCCCATGTTGTATAACCACAAACGCGGGGAGTGTTTATGACGGCTTTAACCCAATTGACCATCAGCGAAGCATTGCGTAAGCTGGATGCTGGCGAGATAACCTCAGTCGCGCTGACCCAAGCGCACATTGACCAGATCAACCGCCTTGACGATAAAGTCCGCTCTTATTTGACCATTACCGCCGACCAAGCCCTGGAGCAAGCCCAGGCTGCGGACGCGCTCCGCAGTGACGGGATGACCAGCGCGGATAAGCCGCTACTTGGTATTCCACTGGCGATTAAAGACGTACTATCCACCAAAGGCGTAGAGACGACATGCGCCTCAAAGATCCTCAAAGGGTACGTGCCCTTGTTCGACGCGACCAGTGTCGCCCGCCTTAAAGATGCGGGTATGGTGATGCTCGGCAAGCTCAATATGGACGAGTTTGCTATGGGGTCATCTAATGAAAACTCTGGCTTTTACCCGGTCTATAATCCCTGGGATTTAGAGCGCGTGCCGGGGGGCAGCAGCGGCGGGAGTGGCGCTGCCGTCGCCGGGTTGATGGCGATGGGTACACTTGGCACAGACACCGGCGGCAGTATCCGCTTGCCGGGGTCTTTCTGTGGTGTGACGGCGGTCAAGCCGAGTTATGGCCGGGTGTCGCGCTATGGCTTGATCGCGTTTGGCTCGTCGCTGGATACCGCCGGGCCTTTAGCGCGGAGCGTGGAAGATGCCGCCCGGATGTTGCAGGTCATCGCCGGGCATGATCCGAACGATTCCACGAGTTTAAACGAACCCGTGCCGGATTATCTAGCGGCTTTAACGGGCGACATCAAAGGCTTGCGTGTGGGTATCCCTAAAGAATATTTTGTGGAAGGCGTGCGCCAAGAGGTGATCGACATTGTGCAAGCGGCGATCAAGCAATTGGAAGCTCTCGGCGCGGAAACGGTCGAGATCAGCTTGCCCCATACGGAGTATAGCTTGCCTGTATATTACATCGTCGCCATGTCGGAGGCATCATCTAACTTGGCACGCTTTGACGGCATCCGTTACGGGTCGCCCGTGCAGGGCGGGGATATGTGGGAGAATTACCGCAAGACACGCGGTAATTCTC